>CAMNJG010000014.1 GCA_946541285.1 uncultured Clostridia bacterium | reverse complement strand
GTTTGCGCACAGTTCCTCAGGTTTTTCAGCTCATATCAACAACGCGTCCGGCGTCCAGCAGGTACAGGTACATCTCACGGACGCTTTCACCGTACTCTTTTTCGACTGCCTCCCGGTAGAAATCCAGCTGCCGCCGGTAGTGCTCCCGGAACCTGTGGAAGTCGTTCCGATAGTCTGACGGGCGCACATGATCCGTTTTAAAGTCGATGACGACAAAGCCGTTTTCATCCCGGAAGCAGCAGTCGATAATTCCCTGTACCAGAATGATTTCCGGCAGGCTCTCTTTCAGGCGGCGTCCGATTTCCGGGGAGGCTGCGGCGGCAGCCAGTTCACTCGTTCGTTTCCGGAGTGTAAACGCCCATTCGCTTCGGCGCTGTACCGCGCGGCAGGCCCGTCTGCCGGGTTCTGAAGAGAAAAACGACGCGATCTGACCGCAGGGAATCACCTCTGCTTCAGCGCTGGTCAGGATGCCCCTGTCGATCAGGGAACGGCAGAAATGGCGGACGCTTTCTTCGGTATGATCCTCCGAGTAATCAATCAGCTCCAGCACTTTATGGGTCAGTGTGCCCCTGGCGGCAGGGGTGATGGTCTGGTCACCGGCCAGGAAGCGGGGGATGAGACTTTCCGTTTGAATGACAGATTGGCTCTGTTCAGAGGATCGATATTCCTCGGGCAGAGCATCTGTGTCTTCCGGGGCAGGCGCTTCCGGGGAAAAGATGTCACGGTGCTTTTCCTCAGACAGAAGTGTTTCGTCCTCCTCCTGTTCGGACCGGGTAATCTGCAGGTACTGGACAGGATTCAGTTCACCGCCGTTCATGGCCCGGTTCAGCTCGGTGACCGAGTATTTGGATTTGGCGGCACTCTCTCTCCGGTATGGATAGAGATAATCCAGCCGTTTCTGAATGATTCCGGTCAGTCCTTCGGTGTCGCGGAAATCCGGGAAGCCGTTTTCAAGATCGGACAGAACCTGGCCGGTCAGCGCTTCTTCCTTTCTTGCTGCTGACAGGAAATCTTCCGGACGGTACAGGGAGATCCGGATCCCGGCGTCTTCCGCGTTCAGATAGACCCAGTAAAGCCGCTGATCCGGGCTCTGTGCCCTTCCATGGATTTTCCGGTACTGTTCCAGCTGTCTGGAAAGATCTTTTCTCGCGGACGTGAGGATCAGTTCATCTTTCGCCCTGGTCATCGCGACGTAGAGAATCCGCTTTTCTTCTTCCAGGTCCTCTTCCCGTTTCGTCTGGATTATGCTCTGATATGGCAGTGTCCAGTACTCAATATGTTCCGAATGGCTGCGGTATTTTAACGCGATTCCCAGATCTTTATGTAATTGCAGATCGGTACTGTCGGAATCATGACGGATGTTCGCGCCAAGATCGGGGACGATCACGATCGGAAATTCCAGCCCTTTGCTTTTGTGGATCGTCATGATCTGGATCATATTGGAGGTATCGCCGGTATTGGATGCCTGTGGAATCCGGGCGCCTTTCTGCTTCATCTGTTCTTCAAAACGGAGGAAGGAAAACAGTCCTCCGCCGTAGCTGCCTGCATATTCAGCAGCTTTTGTGACCAGCAGCCGGAGATTGGCGGCGCGCCGGGTCCCTCCGGGGAGGGCGGCGACATAGCCGTAATAGCCGGTATCGTTCATCAGTTTCCAGAGAAAATCGTCCAGAGGAAGATATCGTGATTCCTCACGCCAGCTGTCGAGCTGCGCGGCTGCGCGGATACATTTCTCTGCCAGTTTTTTTTCTTCGTCTGTTTCCGCGGATTCAGACCGCTGGCAGAATGAAGAAAAGGCTTCGTAATAGGAGCCTTCCATGTGATGAATCCGGATGGAAGCCAGCTCATTGACGGAGAAATGGAATCCTTCCATCGAGGAGTAGAGGACACTGATCAGTTCCTTATCCCTGCGGCGGTTGTCGATGATTTTCAGCAGGTCCATAAAGACTTCGATTTCCGGAGTTTCATAGAAACCTTCCCCTCCGGAGACATAAGCAGGAAGGCCTCTGTTCATCAGTGCGCGGGCGTAGATGTCCATGTTGGTTCCGGAACGGACCAGAATCACGATGTCACCGTATCCGGCATTCCGTTCTGTTCCCAGTTTATCATCGTAGATTCGCTGTCCGACCCGTTCTTCTGCCAGCTGCGCGATCAGTTGTCCTTCCCACTGCGCGCGGGAAAGCTGCGCGATTTCTTCGTCCACGCCGTCTGCTTGCGGTGAATCCGATTCCGGATTCTGGTCGCCGGCGATATCGATCAGATGAAGGGATACGCCGTAATCGAGAGTGTCTCCGGCGGGATAAGAAGATCCCTGTACCAGTTCGGCTGCTTCATCATAGGCGATACCGGACAGTTCCCGGGTCATGATATGGCGGAACACACCGTTAACTGCGTTAATGATCCCGCCCTTGCTCCGGAAATTCCGGCTCAGGTCGATCCTGTGTCCCGGGAGGGTTCCTTCTTCAAATCCGTTATATTTCCTGATGAAAAGGTCCGGATCCGCCTGGCGGAATTTGTAAATACTCTGCTTGACATCCCCGACCATATACACGTTGCCGCCCCGGCTCACACTGCGGATGATGGCTTCCTGGATCCGGCTGCTGTCCTGGTATTCATCGATGAAGATGGCATCAAACCGGTCTCTGTATTCCTGCGCGGCTTCCGGGTGCTCCCTGCTGCTGAGGATGCGGTAGGCTTCATGTTCCACATCGTTGAAATCCAGCATGTTTTTATCCCGTTTGGCCGCCGTAAAGCGTTCCGCGAATTCTGCGGTCAGCTGTTCCAGGATCACGGCATATGGATAGGTAGCGCGTATTCTTTCCGCGGAATCTTCTGTACTGAAACGTGGCAGACGGGATGCCGCTTTTTTCAGAATGTCCTTGAATTCCTTATTCTGTGCCGAAAACAGATCTTTTACCTGCTGAAAGGCTTCTTTTTCATGTTTCCTGGGGGTCAGACGGTTCCATTTCAGATCCGCCATCCTTGAAGCGAGGATTTCGTCGGGCATCTGGTCGAAATCCCGCAGGATTTCGCGGATCATTTCGGTATTGCCCTCAACCTTCTGGTAAATCGTACTTTTCTCATCCTCCCGGATGTCCAGCTCAGGAATCTCCGCAGCCAGCGCGGTCAGTCCCTCCGCGATCCCGAGCGCTCTTTCGGTCTCTTTCCTGACGCCGGCACGCAGGGCGATATACGCAGGACTGTTCCGCAGTTCTTCCGCGGTACAGTTCAGTTTTTCAACCTGCTGATGGAGCCATGGAAAAGGTTCCGCCATGTTCATGATGAAATCGTATGTCCGGAGGATCATCCTGCGGACCCGGTCTTCACCCTTCAGCTCGGAATAGGCGTCCAGAAATATCCGGAAGCTGTCGTCGCCGGAGGCGAACCTGTCTTCAAAAAGGTCGTCGAGACACTTTTCCCTCAGGATACTGGCATAGGATTCGTCGCAGATACTGAAATGCGGATCGATATCGGTCAGAAAAAAATACCGGCGGATGACATCCATGGAAAAACGATGGAAGGTACAGATTTCCGCGGCAGAAGCGTTCCGGATCTGACGCCGTATGAATTTTTTCCGGCGCTGGCTGTCCGCATCCTGTCGGGACTGTGCGAGCCGGGCTTCCTCTTTTCGCAGCGCGTCCAGGATTTTCTCCTTCATTTCACTGGCGGCAGCATTGGTGAAGGTGACCACCAGCATTCGTTCCAGGGGAATGTTTTTCTCAGTGACCAGTCGTTTGATCCGTTCTGTCAGTACAGCGGTTTTCCCGGATCCCGCCGCCGCGGAGACAAGAATATCGCTGCCTTCCGCTGTGATTGCTTCTGTTTGCTGTTCCGTCCAGTTCATCCGATTCTCTCTTTTCCTTTCTGCGTGCTGTAATATCTCTGTGCATGATCTTATCACAGCCTGACGTTTTTTTCCATTCGTTAAGTGCGACACCTTTTTTCGGAAATGGATTTCCCGGTGAACCTGTTTCTGGTAAAATATTATCTTCAGGACTGTATTCCTTCCTGACAGGAGGTTGTACTGCATGGGGTTTTCCTGTGCTTCGTCCTGTCGTCGGGGATGAAGGTCATCCTGATTTGTCATGAAAAATATAAAGAAAACGCACAATTCCTTATGCCGGGAAATGGCCGGGGATGCAGCAGCGTTTTCTGAGAAACTCATCATACGGAGGAGATCCATGGATAAACAGACAACAATGCTCATGATTCTGGACGGATTTGGCTATACACCGGAAGTGAAAGGCAACGCGATCGCGGCAGCGGAGAAACCGAATCTGGACCGGATCTATTCGACGTATCCCCATACACTTCTGGGGGCCAGCGGATCGTCGGTCGGCCTTCCGGATGGCCAGATGGGGAATTCAGAAGTCGGGCATCTGAATATCGGCGCCGGACGGATTGTTTATCAGGATCTGTCCAGGATTACCCGCGCGATTGCGGATGGTTCTTTTTATGAAAACCCTGTGTTGACGGAAGCCGTGGAAAACGCGAAGAAGCCGGGAAAAGCGCTGCACCTGATGGGACTGCTGTCAGACGGAGGCGTCCACAGTCATATTGACCATCTGTACGCGCTGATTGATATGGCAGCTTCCTGTGAGGTGGGACAGGTGTATGTCCACTGTTTTCTTGACGGGAGAGATGTACCGCCGGAATGCGCGGAAATCTATATCCGCGCGCTGGAGCAGTATATGCAGGAAAAGGGAACCGGCCGGATCGCGACCGTTTCCGGCAGATATTACGCGATGGACCGGGACAAACGCTGGGAGCGTGTCCAGAAAGCCTATGACGCGTTAACCGGGGCAAAGGGAGAATACAGCCGGACAGCAGCGGACGCGGTGAAGAATTCCTATCAGCGGGGAGAAAGCGATGAATTTGTGCTGCCGACAGTTGTCGAAGGAGTGGATGGCCGGATTAAGGACGGCGACAGTGTGATCATGTACAATTTCCGCCCGGACCGCGCCAGGGAGATTACCCGCACACTCTGCGATCCGGCATTTGACGGGTTTTCAAGAGAGGTGTTTCCGGAAAACCTGGTATATGTGTGTATGACCGAGTATGAGGCAGGCATGCCGGGCGTGACGATCGCCTATCCTCCGGAGCATCCGGATAATACGATTGGCCGGTATCTGTCCCGTCTGGGAAAGACGCAGCTTCGTCTGGCAGAGACTGAGAAATACGCCCATGTCACGTTTTTCATGAACGGAGGCGTCGAAGAACCGGATCCTGGTGAAGAGCGGATTCTGGTCCCTTCACCGAAGGTGGCGACCTATGACCTGCAGCCGGAGATGAGTGCTTACGAACTGAGGGACAAAGCGGTGGAAGCACTGGAATCGCGGAAATACGATCTGATTATCATGAATTTTGCCAACCCGGACATGGTCGGGCATACCGGTGTTTTTGAAGCGGCAGTCGCGGCGATCGAAGCGCTGGACGGCTGCGTCGGCAGGATTTATGACACAGTCGTGGAGACGGGTGCCTCACTGATCATCACCGCGGATCACGGAAACGCGGACACCATGATTGATGAGCAGGGCAATCCGATTACCAAACATTCGACCAATCCGGTACCGACGGTCGTGGTGACTCCTCCGTATGATGGCGCGGCGGGCAGGAAGCTGCGGGACGGCGGGGTCCTGGCGGATCTGGCCCCGACGCTGCTGGAGCTGATGGGCCTGGAGCAGCCGGCGGAGATGACCGGAAAATCGATCATACAGAAGTAAAAAGCTGTAGCGTTCAATGCCAAAAACTCATTGTTTTTCCAAATACATGCTTTTTTATCATGAGTGATTCGGATATAATAAGGAGTATAGAAATAATAATATCTGCCTGACGGGGTCCTTTTTCTGTTCTTCCGGCGCCTGATCAAAATATTGCCGGACGGATGTTTTTATGAAATGACACCAGGGGACTGTATGAAAGGGACGAAACCGGTCGGGCTGTGCTTTTTCAGATGTACAGGAGAATAACATTGATCAAATATACTCCGGCGGATCTTGGACTCGGAAATCCTTCAGAGATCCACGCAAACCTGAATCCGCCACAATTAGTGGAAGCCGCCATCCGCCGCGGAGAAGGAAAGCTCAGTGATAAAGGAGCCGTTGTCGTGACAACCGGAAAATATACCGGCAGGAGTCCTGACGATAAGTTTATCGTCGATACTCCGGGTGTACACGATAAGATCGACTGGGGAGATGTCAACCGGCCGGTCAGCAGGGAGATTTTCGATGCCCTGACGGCACGGGTCAAAGCATATCTTGACGGAAAAGAAGTCTTTGTATTTGATGGCCTGGCAGGAGCTGACCGGAAGTACACCAGAAAATTCCGGGTCATCAATGAACTGGCCAGCCAGAATCTGTTCATTCATCAGCTGCTGGTCCGTCCGACAGCTGAAGAACTGCAGAATTACGGCGAACCGGATTATACCATACTCTGCGCGCCGGGATTCAAGTGTGATCCGGAGAGGGACGGTGTCCATTCCGAGGCGGCGATCATCATTGACTATGAAGCGCATTATATCCTGATCGCCGGCAGTGGCTATGCAGGTGAGATCAAGAAAAGTGTATTTTCAACCATGAACTATGTCATGGCCGTAGAAGAAAATGTCCTGCCGATGCACAGTTCCGCCAATATGGATCCGGAAACCGGCGAATCCGCTGTTTTCTTCGGACTGTCCGGAACCGGTAAAACAACGCTGTCTGCGGATGCTTCCAGAAAACTGATCGGTGATGATGAACACGGCTGGTCGGACAATGGAATCTTTAATTTTGAAGGTGGCTGTTACGCGAAGTGTATCAATCTGGATCCGGAAGCGGAACCGGAGATTTACAACGCGGTACGCTTCGGCAGTGTGGTTGAGAATGTCATCATGGATGAAGAAACCAGACAGCTGGACTACGCGGACGCGACACTGACAGAGAATACCCGTGTAGCCTATCCGGTTGACTATATCAGCAATGCGGCGCTGGAAGGAACCGGAGGGATCCCGAAAGTCGTCATTTTCCTGACAGCAGACGCGTTCGGCGTGCTGCCGCCGGTTTCCAGGCTGAACAGGGAAGCTGCCATGTATCACTTTGTGACAGGTTTTACTTCCAAGCTGGCGGGGACGGAACGGGGAATCAAAGAACCGGTGCCGACCTTCTCGACGCTTTTCGGGCAGCCGTTTATGCCGCTGGATCCGGGAGTTTACGCGGATATGCTGGGTGAGAAGCTCGATCAGTATCATACAAAGGTGTATCTGATCAATACCGGCTGGTCCGGCGGTTCTTACGGGACAGGTTCGCGGATTAAGCTGAAATACACCCGGGCCATGGTCACTGCGGCACTGAACGGTTCCATCGAGGATACCGAATTTGTCCATAATGAGCGGTTTAACCTGGAGGTGCCGAAATCAGTGGAAGGTGTTCCGTCAGAGATCCTTGACCCGCGGAGTACCTGGGAAGATAAGGCTGCCTACGATCAGACAGCGGATAAGCTTGCCGGTATGTTCATGGATAATTTTGAAGCCAAATACAGTCATATGCCGGAGTCTGTCAAAAATGCCGGCCCAAAGCCTCAGAACCTGTAAGGAACTGTATTCAGACCGTTCATACAGGTTCCTGAAAAAAAGAGGAATCTATCCGAAAAGCCGGGATCTTTGTGATCCCGGCTTTTTGAAAAAACGGGAGTTATAGAAGGAAGCTATTATCAGCGATCAGCACCATTGTATAAAATCTGATTTTGTACACATGGTTCTGAGGTCAGGAGCAACCATGCATATCAGAGAATTGATAAATCAGCGTACCATCCTGCTTGATGGCGCGATGGGAACGTACTTTTCTGAGAAATACGAAGATTATACGGCTCCCTGTGAGCTGGCGAATATAGAGAAACCGGAGTATGTCTATCAGATTCATAAAGAATATATTGAGGCCGGGGCGGATGCTCTCCGGACCAATACATTTTCCGTGAATCCGCTGAATGATGCTTTTTCAGGGGACCGCCTGGAGGAGACCATACGCGCAGGTGTAGAGATCGCGCGGAAAGCAGCAGGGGATGCAGACCGGGATGTGGCGGTGTTCGCGGACCTGGGTCCTGTGGTGGGCAGTGAACCGGAGCAGTCCGCAGAGCTTCTGATCAGAATGTGTGATCTTTTTCTTGATCAGGGAGTCAGCAATTTTATTTTTGAAACCAACAGCAATTTTCATGGGATCCGTGAAGCGGCGGAATATATCCGGCGTACAGTGGACGAAGCGTTTATTATTGTTTCTTTTTCCGTACAGCCAGACGGATATACCCGTGAAGGATTTCATTATCTTGATCTTTTTGAACAGGCGGAAGCGGCGGAAGCTGTAGATGTTTACGGACTGAACTGCATTCTTTCCGCCCTTCATATGCATGAACTGACAGGAAAAGTGGATCTGAGCGGAAAAAAGATCTGCGTGATGCCGAATGGTGGTTATCCGAGGGTTGCCGGCCGACGGATTTACTATGATTCGGATCCGGCATTTTTCTGTGATCAGGTCGAACTCATGATTCATGAAGGGATTGCGGTTGCAGGCGGCTGCTGCGGAACCCGTCCGGAATTCATCAGACAGCTGTCGGAACGCCTGGACAGCAGCAGGAATACACGACGGACTCCACTGGTACGTCCTGTTGAAAACGGGAGGAAAGTTCATAAAGAAGAAAACCGTTTCTGGTCGAAACTGGCTTCCGGGAAAAAAGTGATCGCGGTGGAACTGGATACACCGGGTGACGCGGACGGTAATCAGTTTATGTCCGGAGCGTGGCAGCTGAAGAGCGCGGGCGTGGACGCCATTACCGTAGCGGACTGTCCGACAGCCAGGGCACGGATGGATTCCTGCCTGATGGCCTGTAAAATCAAACGGGAGCTGGATATGGACCCGATCCCGCATATGACCTGCAGGGACCGGAACCTGAACGCGACGAAAGCCCTGCTCCTCGGTATCTCCATGGAAGGGATCAGGAATGTCCTCCTGGTAACCGGTGATCCCATACCATCCGCGGAGCGTGATGAGGTCAAGAGCGTGTATCAGTTTAACTCCCGTATGCTGTCGGGGTTTGTCAAATCTTTGAATACACTGGAACTGGAGCACCCTTTCCGGATTTACGGCGCGTTGAATGTGAACGCGCGTCATTTTGAAACACAGCTCCGTCTGGCGGAGAAAAAGATGGAAAACGGGGTTTCCTGTTTTCTGACCCAGCCGGTGCTGACAGAAAACGCGCTGAAAAATCTCAGGCTGGCCCATGAAACACTGGGGGCGCGGATCCTGGGCGGTATCATACCGGTTGTCAGCAGCAGGAATGGCCGCTTTATGAATTCGGAAATCGCGGGGATCACCGTTGACGAGGCGATCATCGACCTGTATGAAGGGAAAAGCCGGGAGGAATGTACAGATCTGGCGGTGAAGATCTCTGTTGATTTTGCCCGGCGTATGGAGCCTTATGTCGATGGTTATTATCTGGTGACACCGTTCAGCAGAGTGGATATCATCACAAGGATTGTCAGACAGATCCGGGGAGAGGAAGCGTAAGGGGAATAATGTTACTGTTTAGCGATCGGCCAGAATCATATGAGAAAACGCTGAGTATAGCAGTATCATGGTTTTGGGGACAGCCTTTTCAAAACGTACAACGTTTTAAAAAGGGGCCCAAAAACAGTCTTATCTGATGCAGCGTTTTTTGGAGTCAGACTGGCCGATCACTGAATCGTTACGGAATAGGAGTAACAGAAATACATTTTATCGTATCTTTGTATATTGCGATGCAGTGTGACTGGTGATACAATCCTATTCACGTATATTGGATACAACAGCGTCATGTATTCAGAAACATACTTCTGATTTCACGGACGCTGTTTTTGCGCGGGAACTGTGTACAGGTTTTCTGTGACGTTTTCTATCTGCATCTTCAGAAAAATATGGATTTATTCAGAAAACGACAGATGAAAGAGCGAAGCTGTCCTGTTACAGGATCCTGATGTATGAAAAAGGAGGCACATTCATGGCAGAAAACAAAATGGGCGTCATGCCCGTACCCAAGCTGCTGTTCCAGATGTCTCTTCCGGCGATCTGTTCCATGCTGTTGCAGGCATTATATAATGTGGTTGACAGTATCTTTGTATCAAGGCTGGGAGAAGACGCCCTTGCGGCAGTGACGCTTGTCAATCCGATGCAGATGCTGCTGATTTCCGTGGGGGTCGGGACCGGTGTCGGTCTGAATTCCCTGATCTCCAGGAGACTGGGGGAAAAGCGTTTCGGAGAGGCGGACTCTGCGGCGACGCACGGGATTCTGATCATCTTTTTTAACTCCCTGGTCTTTTTCCTGATCGGTTTTTTTACGTCCAGGCCATTTTACAGATGGTATTCGGATGATCCGGGACTGGTGGATATGGCAGTTTCCTACAGTCAGATCGTACTGTGTATTTCCGTTTTCCTGTTTGCGCAGACGACTTTCGAGAAAATCCTCCAGGGAACCGGGAATATGATCATGCCGATGATCTCGAATATGGCCGGCTGCATTGTGAATATCATACTGGACCCGATCCTCATATTCGGCATGTTCGGCATGCCGCGGCTGGGAGTCTCCGGAGCCGCTGTCGCGACTGTCATTGGACAGGCCGTGGGAGCACTGACGGTGACACTGTATGTTTTCTTTAAAAAACTGGATGTGAAGATCAGTTTTAAGGGATTCCGTTTTTCCTGGACAACGATAAAAGATATCTATGTGGTCGCGCTGCCGGGAATGATCATGCAGGCGATTCCATCATTCGTATCCATTTTCCTGAATCAGATCCTGATCAGCTTCTCTGTCACGGCGGTCTCCGTCTGGGGTGTTTATTTCCGTCTCCAGTCCTTTGCGTTCATGCCGGTATTTGGTGTGACACAGGGGGCGATGCCGATTATGGGCTATAACTATGGGGCACGGAACCGGCTGCGCCTGATGAAGGCATTGAAGCTGACAGTCACAGCCTGTGGGACAATTATGCTGGCTGCGCTGATCATTTTTCAGCTTTTCCCTGAACAGCTTCTGGCAGTGTTTGACGCCTCGGAAAGCATGATTCAGATGGGAGTGATGGCGATGAGACTGCTGAGTATCTGTTTTGTGCCGGCAGCGGTCGGGATTACGCTGTCCACACTGTTTCAGGCGCTGGGGCATGGGATTTACAGTATGCTGATGACGCTGATCCGCCAGTTCTTCGGCATCCTGCCGGTAGCTTTTTTACTGTCAAGGGTGATTGGCGTGACCGGCGTATGGGCTTCGTATCCGATTGCGGAAGTCCTCGGCCTGGCAACAGCGACCTTCTTTTTCATCCGGGTTTATCGGAAGGAAATCAAAGGGATGCCGGATGGGAATCTCTGATGACGTTTCAAAATGGTGGGCAGAGAAAGGCGGAATTCCGTATGGCTGTTTACGGCCAATTGCTCAACAGAAATGTGTCTGAAAAAAAGATTGATAAAATTTTGCTAATTCGCTTGCCATACCAATAGTAAAGTGCTATGATAGTTATCGGTAAACGAACAAACACATTTTCCTGCAACCTGATTCGATTATTGAACTACAAATCCACAGGCAGTCCTGTCTGTGGGAGAAAAACCGCACCGGAATCTCCGGTGCGGTTTTTCTTTGAAAAAATACTTCAATCAGCCTTTCCTTCCTTAACAGAGCATGAAAAATTGCCGTAAAATCTTAAAAATACAAAATCCTGATTGACAACATACCGGAAAAAAGTAAAATACATATGTTCGTGAGGTTAAGGGGAACTGACTTTTCAGGAAATCCCGACCTGATTTTCCAGACATTTTCCCGCAGGATTCTTTGTGTCGGAAGGAATGATCCCTGAAGAACCATTTTGTTTTTACTGGTGCTGTGTGAAATGGTCTGTGGGCAGCCCGTTCCGGCAGCAGCGCAGTTCGGGAATGATGAAACGACATTGGAAGGAGATGGTCCTTTGCTGAAAATATCACGCCGGAATCCGGCGGAACAGGCCTCCGGAAGCGGAGATCATAAAATGAGGAATCTGGCGCAGACGATACAGAGTGTGCTGTCTGCGATATGGAATTTGATAATTTCCGGGATTGAAAAGGCTGACCGGTTCATCACGGCGAAACTGTCAGGCCCGGCAGCATTTTTCAGAAAACTGCAGAGCAGAGGGGTTCTGTATACAATCTACCATTCGTTTCTGGTGTATCTGATTGTGGAAATGCTGAGCCGGCGGTCGCTGATCGAAGGAATTGTGTATATGGCCCGGGAACCAGCCGTTTTTATTTATAACTGGATCCTGGTCATGGCGACGATGTCGGTGGCGCTCCTCTTCAAGAAAAGAGGTTTCGCGTTTCTTGTCATCTCACTGGTCTGGGTGCTGCTTGGACTGATTAACTGTGTCCTTCTCGGATTCCGGACGACACCTCTGAATTTCATGGATTTCAGGACGTTCAAGGATGTCATGGGAATCATGAACGTTTATTTCAGCCCGGTACAGCTGATGGCCATGCTGATTGGAGTGACGGTTTTTATCATTGTCATGACTTTCCTGCTGATTAAAACGCCATCGGAGAAGATTGCCTATCACAAGGCAGGCGCGACGGTCACGGTGTTCTGTGCGCTTCTGGCAGGAGCTACTTTTGTATCTGTCGGCAATGGGACGCTGATTACCACATTCCACAATATTCAGGATGCCTATAAAGATTACGGGTTTGCGTACTGTTTCGCGGCCAGTGTTGTGGACAGGGGCATTGCGAGACCGGATGGCTATTCCGAAGAATCGATTCAGGCGATCGTGGATGAGATCAATGAAGCTTCCGGAGAAGAAGGGACGGCTGACATTGTTCCTTCGGAGATCGCGACAGAAACAGCGCCGAATATCATAATTCTGCAGATGGAATCCTTTTTTGATCCGAAAACCCTGAAAGGGGTGACATACTCGGAAGATCCGGTACCGAATTTTACATCCATGATGGAAAACTACAGTTCCGGGTGGCTGACAACACCTTCCTTCGGGGCTGGGACCGCGAATACCGAGTATGAAGTGAATACCGGTATGTCTGTCGCGTATTTCGGCCCGGGAGAATATCCGTATACGACGATAATGAGAAAAACCACCAGTGAGTCTGTTGCCAATAATCTGAAAGATTATGGCTATGGAACTCACGCGATCCATAATCACACCGGCAAATTCTACGGAAGATATCTGGTCTATCCGAATCTGGGATTCGACAGCTTTACGTCTGTGGAATATATGCAGAATGTGGAACGTAATCCGCTGGACTGGGCCAGTGACAGTATCCTGACCGGTGAAATTCAGAAAGCTGTGGCATCTACGGAAGGCCCGGATTATGTCTTTGCTGTATCCGTTCAGGGCCACGGAAAGTATCCGACTGTACCGATTGATGATACCCAGACGATAACCGTCAGTGGTTATCTGGAAGAAGAAACAGTGGGATTTGAGTATTTTGTCAATCAGGTTCACCGGATGGACGCCTTCCTCGGAGAACTGACCACTGCTCTGACGGAAAGCGGAGAACCTTCGGTTCTGGTGGTATACGGAGATCACCTTCCGAAGTTTTCCATCACCAATAATGATGTAGTTAACGGAAATATTTATCAGACCCAGTATGTTGTCTGGGACAATTTCGGACTGCAGAAGCAGGATGAAGATGTAACGACTTACCAGCTCAGCGCGCATGTCATGGATCTGCTGGGGATGCACAACGGGATCATGACAAAACTGCAGCAGAACTGTACGCAGGACGATAATTACTTCAGTAAAATGGCGGCGCTGCAGTATGATATGCTGTATGGTTCGGATTACGCCTATGAAGGTGAAAAATTTGAAAGAACTGATATGGAGATGGGGATCGATCCGATCATCATGACAGATATCAGCTGTGTGGGCGACAGGCTGTATGTAAAAGGGGAGAATTTTACAGCGGCCAGCAAGATCTATCTCAACGGAGAGCAGGTGCCGACATCGTATCTGAATTCCGGCAGGATTTCCTGCAGGCGGGGACATGAGATTTCCGATGGTGATACGATTGAAGTCATTCAGATGTCCAGCCGCCGTACCAGACTGAGTTCGGCAGGAGTCTGGGAATGGCAGGGAGACGGACCGCTGCAGATCAGTGAACCGAACCGCAATATTTCATTGGATAGCACAGAATCAAAAGAAGTCATCCAGGATGATATTGATAAAGAAGAGAACGAGATCTGATGAATCGTCATTGTCAGATGTGGAATTCTTTTTGCAGAGTCTCTCATCGATGAGAGGCTCTTTTTTCAGCAGCAGATACTGTTTCACAGGGCCTGATCATGCGAGAAAGGATATATACAGATGGAAAATAACAATACTGGCAGGGTAAACAGGAAGCAGATGATTCCGATTATGCTTACTGCGTTTATTACACCATTTATGGGAAGTTCCCTGAATCTTTCCATCCCGTCAATGTCTCAATATTTCACAGCCGGTGCAGTCAGCGTCGGATGGGTGGTTACTGCCTATTTTCTTTCCTCGACTTCACTGCTGATCCCGTTCGGACGACTGGCGGATCTGTATGGGAAGAAACCGATGTTCCTTACGGGAATTCTTCTGTTCGGGATTTTTTCTGTCCTGTGCGCTTTCGCGGGAAATATTCAGATGGTGGTACTGTTCCGTCTGGGACAGGGGACCGGTGCCAGCATGCTGTTCGCGACCAATTCCGCCATGATTGCTTCCAATTTCCCGGCGTCCATGAGGGGACAGATGATGGGACTGTCGGTTATGTGCACGTACCTGGGGCTGTCGGCAGGACCTGTGCTGGGAGGTCTGCTGAATCAGTATCTGGGCTGGCGGGCCATTTTTATATTCGCGGCCCTGTACTGCATTCCGTCCCTGCTGACATCTTTGCTGATGCTGGATGGTGACAGAAAGTTTTCTCCGTCCATTTCCGGAGACAGGCAGCAATCTTTGGAAAAGACAGAAGACGAAACGCGCAGCAGTGGGGATACTTCCCTTCCGGGAAACAGAAAAATGGATATTCCGGGTTGTATTCTGTTTACAGTGGCGTGCGCGACATTTCTGTTCGGACTGACAAGTCTTACTACGATGAAAGCAGCAAAGTGGATTTTCCTGATTTCCCTGGTCCTGATTGTTCTGTTTGTGCAGACAGAACTGCGCTCTGAAGCGCCTGTGCTGGACCTGCGGATGTTTACCGGAAGCAGAGTGTTCACTCTGTCGAACATTGCGGCTCTGCTCAATTACGGAGCATCTTCCTCCATTTCCTATCTGCTTTCTGTATATCTGCAGAATGTCAGAGGACTCAGCTCAGCCAGGGCCGGTGTAATTCTTATCGCGACTCCGATCATTCAGGCCGTTCTGTCCCCGATTGCCGGAAAACTGTCTGACCGGCATTCACCGTTTAAACTGGCCTCTGTCGGAATGACCCTGACCTGTGTCGGAATTGTCCTGCTGTTTTTTACTGACGCGGAGACATCTTTTGTTTATCTGATTCTTTCGCTCGCAGTGATCGGCATGGGGTTCGCGTTGTTTTCTTCCCCGAATTCCAATGCCATCATGAGCAGCGCTGACCGTTCCCATTATGGTGTCGCGTCTTCGATTATGTCGGCGAGCCGTACCATCGGCCAGACTTCGAGCATGGCGATTGTGACCATGGTGATCGGAGCGGTCATCGGTAATGTCACGCTGTCCTCGGCATCACCGGAGCTGATCGTCCTGGCAATTCACATCGCGCTGGTGATTGACGCGGTCCTCTGTGGGATCGGGATCTTCTGCTCCGCCAGCAGATAGCTGCCGGAGAATGCAGGAAATGTAACTCCGAAACTGCTCTGACAGGCATTCTGTATACAGAACGCTTTTACAGAACACTGATTTGTGATATAATAATCTATCAATGTATTGAGTACGGAAGAAAATGACTGTCTGCATTTTCATTTTCCGT
>CAMNJG010000013.1 GCA_946541285.1 uncultured Clostridia bacterium | reverse complement strand
TCCAGATTTCATAAAAACAGGGAAAGGTCGAAAACATGCAGAGAGATGTGATCACAAAAGTAACAGGATTTAAAGTAATGGATGGCGCCGGCGTACAGACACTGCGCCTGCTGGCCATGAATACCATGAAGGATTTCGATCCCTATCTGACACTGGACTACTTCGACAGCACCAATCCGGCAGAATACCAGGCCGGATTTCCGGGACAGCCATACAGAGGAATCGAGGTTATCACTTACGTAAGAAGCGGTTCCATGCGCCACCGCGATACACTGGGAAACGATACAACCGTCAACGCCGGAGAAGTCGAATACGTTACCGCCGGTTCCGGCATGGTCCAGACAGCGGCATTTACTCCGACAGAACATCTGCAGAGCGTCAAATTCTGGCTGAATATGCCGGACAGCGAGAAAATGGACGATCCGGCGTATCGCATCATCCGGAAAGAAGAGACGAAAGAACTGATGATCGACGACGCGAAGATCACCCTTCTGGCAGGAACACTGGGTGAACACCAGGGTTATCAGAGCAGCCATCTTCCTCTGGATCTCTATGACGTGGAAATGGCAGCCGGAACTTCTGCCGCTATCCCTACTCCAGAAGACCGTTCTGTCATGATTTTTGTCATGAATGGCAGCCTGGAAGTCAGCGGTACTGCCGTACCGGAAAAAACTGTCGCGAAACTCTCCCAGGGTGATGTCATCAACCTGAAAGCCTCCGCAGACACCAGCTTCCTGATCGTCGGCTCCCTCGCGACCAACGAACGCGTTGTCTGGGGCAACACCATCATCATGACCAGCGAGCGGGATGTGGAAAAAGCGTACAACGAGCTGGAAAAAGGTACTTTCCTGAAGGTGAAGAAATAGGAAGACGGAAAGTAAACAGATATTCCACGGGAATATGTCATTCTGAAAAAATATCACCGCAAAGAAAACCGGCGGATATGACGGACATATCTGCCGGTTTCGTAATTCGTGTCTGCTCATTAAGTCCCCGTCGGACTTAATTCGGTTAATGAGTACGCACTAATTCAATAGTTAAATAATATCTTCTGCCGCGCTCCGCCACTCCTCCAGGAGCCGGCCAAATGACCAGGCTGCGTTGGCAGGACTGGTCGAAGGAAGCTTCACTGCTTCCATCCCGGTAATCGCTTTCAGATAGCGGTTGTAATACCGGAACGATGACGCCCCGTTGCAGAGAATCCGCTGGATTGGAGCATGATCCGTAATCCTCGCGATCGCCACAGGCGTGATATTCCGGATACTGCTGTCACTGGAGCCGGTAATCTCACAGCTTTCAATCGAGTCCCACAGCGCGATCCCCCTGCGCAGGAGCAGGGAACGTTTCCCGTCGATACTCTCCGGCACCGGTTCTCCGGTCAGGGCCGCCAGCAGGGGCCAGAAACGGTTGCGGGGATGACCGTAATAAAATCCCTCCTCCCGGGATTTCACGGAAGGAAAACTGCCCAAAATCAGAATCCGGCTGTTTTCGTCAAATACCGGACCGAATTCATGCGTATGGAATTCCGGCATACCGGCTAGTCCTGCTTCTTTCCCGGACGGACCATCGCGATCCCGGAAATCAGGCAGATCAGCATCCCAACCACCATAATACAGGCACCCCACTGATGCCACTTCATTTTGGATTTCATCATCTTCTCCTTTTCTGACACGATTCATGACCGGGCATCTGCCATCCCTGCGCGTCCTGCCTGGTGACTGTCGCCCGGAAACTTCAATCTGTTAATCTTCCATCAATCTCGCGATAATCTCTCTGGTTTTCGCCGAGATATCCTCCGAAGTGCCTCTGACTTCATGTGTCCGCGGGTCGCCTTCGATCCGGATCAGGGCCGACAGCGTACCATCCGGCAGTTTTGAAACAAAAGTTTCAAAATTCATGTCCGTAATATCATCCGCGGCGGTAAAATCACGACCTTCCTGCAGTACCAGCGCGTGTTCGGTTTTTTTCTTATCGGTGATGTTCATCACCGTGCTGTACGTGTCACCTTTTTTCAGATCCCTGGATTCCATGTCCGCGATGACCAGATCCACACCCAGTTCTCCATCATCCGTACTGTCTTCGATGGCAGAAACATGCGCGCGCATTCTTTTGACATGATTGATATAACGCTCTGTCTTTGCCCGTCCGCTTTTCGTAAGAAGTACTTTTCCCATTCTGTCCATCCTTTCATCATTCTACAGCAAACACCAATTCGGCTGCGGATATCAGTCTGATCCATCTTTCTGAAATCCGGCACGAAAAAAGTCCGATCCGGTGACGATGTCCATCATGGTCACGCCACTTTTACTTCATTATATCACATCACCTGTTCCAATGAGCAGGAATCTTCTGTTCTGCAGAGATTCCCGGCAGCCGGGATCACATTTCCTCCAGCAGTCCGCCGAGTCCCTTTTCACGGTACAGTTCTTTGTAATAGCCGATCTCTTCGCGAATCATATAATCGATGGCTTTCATCCCCATCAGCTCTACCGGCGCCTGGTCATCCGTAAAAATATGACTGCCGCCTTCATACCGGATCAGATGCCCTCCGATCCGCTTCAGCAGATTCGCCAGTTCCCGGTTTTCTGCCTGATCGGCATACGCGGCCAGCTTCTCCGGGCCTCCGGCAGTCTGCAGGGCAAACAGTTCCCGGTTGGTGGAGCCATCCACGTCAACCGTATAAACTTCCGGAAAAACCGAAGCGATGGTATCCTGCAGGTATTCATTGATACTGCCCCTGTCGCCCGTATGCAGATTCATATTGACGATCATGACACCATCCGGATTCAGATGCTCTCTGACCAGTGTAAAAAATTCCCTGCTGCTCATCTGGAACGGAATCGTGATGTCCTGATACGCGTCCACCATGATCACGTCATACATCCCCTGATCGACATTGAGGTACGCCCGGCCATCATACTCTGTCACCGGGGTATCCTCCGGCATCCGGAAATATTCTTTTGCCAGTTCCGTGATTTTCCCGTCGATTTCCACACCGGAAATACTCATCCCCGGATAGTAACGGCGGCACTGGGCCGCGTAAGTACCGGTTCCCATGCCGAGAATCAGAAGAGACGCGTGTTTCCCGTCCGCGACACTGCCTGACATCGCCGGAGCTGCCAGCGCGTAATCATAATACATGCTGGTCAGCGTATCCTTTTTTTCATAGACCGACTGCACGCCGAAAAGAACATTCGTGGAAAGGATCGTCCGTTCCGGGCTGTCCTTTACCTGCAGATAATTATAGACAGACTCTCCCTCATAAGTGAGATCATCCTCCCAGAAGGCAAAGCTGTCCGAATTGCCGAAGACGCTGCATGCTGTAAAGAACACTACGGCTGTCACGATCAGCTTTTTCCCCTTCTTCTGAAACAGAAAGAAAAGAATCCCGATCAACAGCAGTGTACCGGAAAAAATCAGGAATGTCACCGCTGTCCCGACAGCCGGAATCGTCACAAACGTCGGAAGAAAAGTTCCCAGAATACTGCCGATGGTATTAAAGGCCCCCAGCGTCCCGACCACCTTTCCATTGTCTTCCAGATTATCTGTGGTGTATTTCACCAGGCTTGGCGTCACGGTTCCCAGCAGGAACAGCGGATAGACAAAGATCACCATACAGGCGCAGAATGCCGCGATGATCAGGAAATTCGTACTGACCGCCACAATCAGCAGTCCGGTAATCCCGACAATAATGTATTTGCCCAGCAGCGGGATCGCGGCAATCCAGAGCGCCGCGATGATGATCCTGCGGTACAGTTTTACGGGATCCGGATCTCTGTCCGCTGAACGACCGCCAGATACATTGCCCAGCGCCATGGCGATCATGATCGTCCCGATGATGATCGTCCATACAATCTGCGAAGAACTGAAATACGGAGCCAGCAGCCGGCTCGCGCCCAGTTCCACCGCCATAATCGCCATCCCCGAAAAAAATTCTGTGATATACAGATAATATTTATTCCGAAGCAGTTGATTCTCCATTATCGTGACCCTTTTCCGCTTTTTTCTCTCCGATAAAAGGCAATCGCCAGATCCGCGACCCGGTCCGGCGTTTCCGGATGATCCGACAGGGTATGCTCCTCATCCGGAATCACGGTAATCGGAATCCCGAACTGCTCCGCAAATGTTTTCGCGAATGACACCTCAATCGTGGAATCCTTTTCTCCGTGTACCATCTCAAACTCTGTATCCTGAAAAATCCGTCTCCTGAATCGCTCCGCCAGGTCGTTGCGGGCAAGACCATGCAGGAATTCCAGTGGAATCCGGATCGCCGAAGGGCCGATGTCGGAAACAATATACCCTTTTTCATCGAATTCTTTCCTGTAAGCCGGATCCATCTCTGTGCCCGGAGGCCCCAGCATAAGAAGCGGCATATTGACAGCGGCACTGCGCAGAAAAGCCCTATGGCCATGATGGGGGAACTGACAGAGATACAGGGTTGTAATGTATGCTCCAAAGCTGGAAGAGAAATAACAGACTCGCGCGTCCGGGAACTCATCCGCTACAAACTGATCTACTGTCTGCAGGCTCGAGATACAATTCTCTACCAGCAGCAGCTCCTCTCCCGCTTCATCCGGGCCATGCGCCGGCTGATCATAGGTCACGACGCCAAATCCCGCGGGCGGCATCCGGCGGAAGAGCATCTGCGCCGTCGCGCAGTCTTTCTGACTGCCGAAGCCATGTACCATGATAATGATGTCCCGCGCGCTTTCCGGCACCTCCATCAGGCAGGGAATCACCGCGCCGCTTTTTTTCATCAATGTAAATGATTTCATAATTCCTCCATCACTGCTTTTTCCATCTGCAAAAGCGATTCTTTCCGTTCCGGTCCGCCTCTGTATCCAGTCAGGTTTCCATCTGATCCGGTCACACAGTAGCAGGGGATGATTCCTGAATGGTTCCCCGGTTTCATCAGAGCCCGGTCCGGTACAGCGGGATCACGTTGATGACCGGTTCTTCATAAGGATGGACTGCTTTGACTGCGCGCAGGGTGTCTTCCAGCCGATCCCCCCGAACTGTCACTTCCACTTTGAGTTCCTCTGCCTGGCAGATTTCATTTTCTGTTCCGAGATACGGATCGGTTCCGGGCAGCGGTCGCCACTGGCCGGTGACACGGCTGAAGGAAAGACAACAGTCATAATTGCCGATATGTCCGGCATCCGCCTCCTGCAGAGCTTTCTGCAGAACCGGAAAATGCAGTTCCGGTATATAGATTTCCATTTTAAAATATGTATGATCCATTGACTTCTTTTCCTTATATACAGGAGTCTTCCCCGCGCTTCCGGCCGGTTCCGGCAGATAGCGCTCCCATATGTTTTCCTGATACCCTGCATGACCATTTTCCAACATTTTCCTGGCTATCGGAATCAGTTCCGGATCCCGGATGTTCTGCAGCATTTTCAGCCGCTTTGACGTCAGTTCCACACTGGACAGCGCGGCATGATAATCCTCTGCCGACATATGCCAGTAATGGAACGTCCCCCGGTAATACCGCCTCAGGTTCTGCGCGATCCGCAGCCCCTCCGGATCAAAATCCCCGGCATAATAAACAGAAACACCGGATAACGCCAGGAGGTCCAGCATTCTCAGGGAACTGAGGTTGGGCTGGCCGTTCACGCACATACAGGCATAACGGCCGGCAGAATGCTGGCACAGTACCGAATAGACCGACGGATTTTCCACGATCCATATTTTCTGATCCGGGCAGGAGACAGCTGTCCAGTTTTCAATCACATGCAGAGGGATCTGAACCATATCCATTTCATTCATAAATCCGTCCATCCCCTGATGAACCTGTCCTTCTTTTCCATACGCGCGCAGGCCGTAGAGCATCGTGTAATTGGAACTGTCTCCCTGTATGATCCCAACACTGAGATAAATCCGCTGACGCCGGAGAGATTCGAACCCCCGGAAGGAAGGCAGCGCTTTTCCCTCGTAACGATTCATCCACCGCGCGATCTGATCAAGAAAGCTGCCCGCCGCGGACCCCTGATCAAAGAAATGCGGATCGCCTGTAATCTTCGCCGCGAATACAGGAAGATATTCAAAAGTCCCTCTGCGGCAGGGAAACCCCTCCAGGAGTGCCACACCAAGAACCAGGATAAACAGCGCTTTACGCTGTTCCTCAGACAGTGACCCGGTTTCGCCGCCTCTTATTCTCCATGTGTCCATCATCTGATACAGCAGCGGCAGACGACCCGGATGACGTGTTTCCTCCAAAACAGGAAGGTTGTCCTGTACTCCCGGCTCCGCCCGATCTGTATCATCCGGCAGAGAGTGAACGGCAGAACAGGCAACAGCACCTTCAAAAGGAAGCTTCTGTCTCAGATAATAGTGAATCCCGTGTTTCGGATCCTCACGCAGATGCCGGATCCAGGAAGACACCGCCGGTTTTTTCCAGATGTTTTCAGCCTGATCCAGTATCGCTTCCAGGAGATTCTTCCGTTCTTCCGCCCGCTGCTTTTTTCCCTGAAGCGCTGCTCCGAAATACTCACGCAGCACTTCTTCCGGCGTGGCCGGCGCGAAACGGCTGGCAGCCAGAGCCTTCTGAAATTTCACGGCGGTAATCCGTACCTGTTTTTCCCCATGGAACCCGGTCTGAAAAAAGCCTTCCAGCACATCGATGTCCTCCGCGGATAATGCTTCCAGAAGGACACTTCCGCCAAAACGGCCATAGGAAACATACTTGTCCCGGAACCCTTCCATCAGGCGGCGCAGTACTGCATATTCCCGCAGATACGCTGCCGCCTCTTTTGCCCTGTCATGACCGGATATCTGCTCCGGAGAGAGAGGGTCCGCTGATGACGTCGCTGTTGTCGTTGAAATCTGTTCCATTCATCATATCCTGTTCTTTTCTGCTCTCTTTTCAGGAAACGCGGTTCACTGCTGCTCCTCCAGTGCCTTCATCCGTTCTTCTACTTCCTGTTCTGTATTCAGTTCCTCCCTCGCCGAGCCGTTCCACAGATATGGCATAACCGTCACGAAACGGGCATTGCGGGGACGGATCAGCTGGTAGATCGCCAGGGCGTCCAGCGTATCACTGTCCCCCCAGAGGACCTGGGAATTGATGATAAAATCAAAGTGGAACTCAGTCATCAGACGGAACATGTCCCGTATATTTTTACTGTCCACTCCGGCAAATGCTTCATCCAGAGCAATCATCCGCGGCGCGTCCTGCCTGCCGCCCTGATATTTCGCCGCGACAGAGGAAAACAGAGGGACATACATCGCCATCGCTTTTTCTCCGCCACTGAAGGTTCCGAACACGCTGTTTGTCAGCTCGCGAACCGGCTCTCCGCCTTTTCTGAAAAACAGCTGAAATTCAAACCATTTCCGGTAATCAAGGATTTCCTTCATCATCTGATAAAAGGATCCGCCGGAACGGTCTTCTCCGGATCGCAGACGAGCCTGGGCGACTTTTGAGCGGAAATGCAGTGAAAGCCGCTCCGTTTCCTGTTCGCTCATAACCCGGTAATCTTTTTTCAGGAGAGTAACCAGTTCCCTGGTATCCATCTGATCCTCGGATTCCGCGGTACGGCTGCGCCAGCGGAGGCTGAACTGCAACCCGCTGGAGGTATCCATCTGTCCCATCAGCTGGTTCATTTTCGCGACCCAGGCATTGGAGCTGTTGATCCGTCCCCTGATTTTCCGGCTGATGATATTGGAGAGAATATCTTCGAACAATTCCCGGTCTCCGGCACGGATCAGCTGTTCCAGCTCCTGGATATCTTCTTCCAGATGCCGGATCAGTTCATGAAAGGACACTGGAATCCCCTGGTACCGGGCCCGGATATTCGTCCTGCGGGCAGAAGGCCAGCCAGGCTCCATATCCTCATCCATCTCCGCGAACAGTTCTTCCATTTCCGGCTGATAATCATTCAGGGAAGCACGATGTTCAAAAAAAGACTTATTCAACTGCCCGATCAGACTGTTCCTGTCCGGTACTTTTCCTTTTTCAAAAAGAAGCGGAAGTACCTGACGGGGGCTGCTCTCTTCCGGCAGCTCCAGTGGTACAGAACCAAGTTTCCGTTCCTCCCGGTAAACTGATCCCAGGTACTGCTCTTTCCGGAGAAGGATTTCCCTTTCTTTCTCCAGCTCCTGTATTTTTTCCCTGAGAAGCCGGATCTTTTCCTGATGACGGGTCATCTCTGCCACGCACTGCCTCAACTGCTCCGGATACGCGTCCAGCCACTGCAGGCACTGCTCCAGACGCTCCTCAATCTGCTCATAATCCGTCAGCTTCAGCTGATCCGCAATTGACTGCAGTTCCTCCTGAATCTGGCGCAGCGACTGCTCAGCAGGCCGGATTTCCTCCGCGATACGCCCGATATCGAGATCAAGCTCCCCGATCCGCTCCTCCAGTTCCAGGATGCGCTTACAAAGCTGAAGATACGCCTCATGACCTGCGCAGAGCTGGTAAAAATTCCGGATATAGGATTTTACCGCTTCTGACGCCTGTACAAAGACTTCAAGGGAACAGCGCATATGTAAACCATCCGCGATCTTTCCCGCTTCCTCCATCACTTTCCGTAAAGCAGCTGTTTTTTCTTCTGCTTTTCCGGCCAGCCTGCGGACCTCCTGCCGGAGCCAGTCCAGTTCCCTGTCCGCGCTGTCCAGCATCCGGACACATTCCTGCAGGTCGTTATCGTCCGGAAATGCTTCATATTCCTGTCTCAGAAGCTGACGACGTTTTTCCATTCCCTCTGCCAGCGCTTCGAGCCCGGACAGTTCTTCCTCCAGGTTCCGGATGGTTTCCCGGCATTCCCGGATCGCTTCCTGACGACGGCGCTCCCTGGCCTCCACACCCAGATAAGAGGCTTTGACGGTTCCAGTGACCGTCCCGGAAAGAATGCCGATCTGATACAATCCCTCCCCGGAAATCCAGGTATCCGATCCCTCCGGGGTACCTCCAAAGGAAATGGACTGCAGGATGTCCAGAATCTGGTGATTCTTCATCAAATCATCCACAGAAGAATCCGGCTGCAGGATCTCGAGCAATGAAGTCCCCTCTGCCGGAGACCCTGTAAACAGATAACGGTCACAGCTGTCCGGATCACAGGACAGCACCTGTTCCCGGTACTGTTCATCTACAATGAGCGCGTCAAGCAGCCCCATCTGTACCAGTGCTTCCTCCATACGGTCGCATATTTCCGGCGATGTGTTCTCTGTCCAGTCCAGAATACGGTAAAACTCGATATACGGAATGTTCTGCTCCTTCAGGCGCTTCCGGTTCCGCAGGACCGCGTCGGAGCGGGGCGGTTCCGGATCTTTACTGGTTTCCCATTCTTTCAGTTCTTCTTTTACCGCTGCCAGGGCATCGGAACACTCCTCCTGCAGGATACGGTTTTTCCGCAGCTCCTGGTCAGTGTGGCTGTCCAGATCAATCCAGGTGTCTGCAGCAAGATGACGAACCGCTGAAAAATCAGACTCTATACTGTAGGAATCCACAAACCGGGCCATCTCCCGCAGAGTTTCCTCCGGAAGTTTCAGCTCTCTGTTGGCGGAGTTCCATGAATAGAGATGCTCTTTCCACTCGTTGCAGGTCTGCGTCATCAGCATTTCCAGTTCGTTGACCCGGCGTTCCGCTCCCTCTTCGTCTCTTTCCTTCTGCTCTTTTTCCCGGATCAGTTCCTCCGTTTCACGGCGCTGCAGATCCGCCTGTTTCAGCAACTCTGTCCCCTGCTCAATCTTCTTCCGGGTCTCTTCCATGACAGCCTGATGGAATGAAAATGTATACTCTTCCTCAAAATGCTGCTGCAGCTCATCAGAAAAGAAGCTGTGTTCGTCAAAGGACATATCTTCGGATTCTTTCTGCATAGCCTCCAGAAGAAGCAGAAGTTCCGCTTTTTTTCCTTCACGTACCTTCTGTTCCTGCCCCGCTTTTTCCCGGACTGTCTGTTTCTGTACAGTTTTTTCCTGCAGATTCTGCTTTCTGGCTTCCAGCAGCGCTTTCTCATTTCTGCTCCGCTGCTGCAGTTCGATCTCCCGCTCTTTCAGGGCGAACGCATCACTCTGCCGGAGAGATTCCCTTTCTTTTTCCATGGCGGATTTACGGGCGTCCAGTTCCGTTCGTCTCTGTTCCAGTTCCGCCAGTGTCCCGGAACGCTCGTCCCGCTCGTCGCAGCACTGTTCCTTCTCATCGTCCAGCCGTTTCCGCTCACGCTGGGTTTCCTGATAATTCTTTGCCTTTTCATAAAGACTCAGGCGATCGTACCGCTCCAGGACCTGACGGATTTTCCGGGCTGCTTCCAAAGCTTCCTTCTGACCTTTTAAATTCAGGCTCATGGTATCCATATTTTCAATGGCTTCGGACATCGGTCTCAGATCTTCGTCAGACAGAGGCTGAAGAGAATCACTGAGAATTTCACTGATGACCGATGGT
Organism: uncultured Clostridia bacterium; assembly: GCA_946541285.1. Lineage (GTDB taxonomy): Bacteria > Bacillota > Clostridia > Peptostreptococcales > Anaerovoracaceae > RUG708. The sequence goes on along the minus strand of CAMNJG010000013.1, from coordinate 5,632 downwards.
TTGAATTCCCTGGAAAGCTTCGGCGTCCTCAGCTGGATCAGAAGGTCAATCATATCCCTGTAAGCTTCCGTGGTTTCAAATCCAAAGATCTGCTGGTTGACATACGCCATATAATCCTGCTGCCGGTCAAATACCCGGCCGCCATCTCCAATCCGGTTGTCCAGTTCCCGCCTGGTCAGCGGGATTTTCTCTTCCATTTTCTTATACAAAAAGAAATCTTTCCCGATCCTGCGGCCATCCGTCAGACTGAAATACCATTTGTCCACTGGTTTGCCCCTGCGTGCCCGCATGCCCATACCGATTGTCAGGAAGGTATCACTGTCCTCCCGGCGGAATTCCAGATACAGGTATCCGGTCCGTTCATCCCGTTCATCATTTTCCTCCAGGAGGTAACCGCTCATTTTCCGGTCCCTGGAACCAAAGGGGTCCAGTCTTTCGGGACTCATATTGCCGTCCAGCAGCAGGGGAATGATGCTCTGCATCGTAACAGATTTCCCGGAGCCGTTAGAACCGCGAAGGAGCATCCTGCCCCTGGCAAAAGGAAACTCCTGGTCATCATAGTACCAGAAGTTGATCAGACCGATCCGGTTTGCCTGCCATCTGCTGTTCATCCCCGCTCCTCCAGTTCTTCAAAAAGCGATAACTGCTCGATTTCTTTCCGCGTTTCTTCCTGTACCGCGGACTTCCGTAAGGTTTGTTTCTTTCGTTTCCCGCGGTTTGTTCCCGGCTTTTCCGGTCCTTCCTCCCCAGCTTTTTCCTCTCCGGAAAAATCCTCCGGATACCGCGCCATGATCCGCCCCGCGGACGGCAGCAGCACAATCTGACGCTGAACAGTATCTCTTCTGAGAAACGTCCATCGTTCCATTTCCTTTGTAACGTTCTCCACGAATTCTCTGCCTGACATGATCCGGTAGGATTTTGAAAATCCCGCACCAGACCGCTGCTTTACCTCCAGGAGGAGTGCTTCCCATTCCAGTTCTCCGATGTGGATCGTTTCATCTGTCCTTACCTGCCACCGGCCCTGTCCGACCCGTTCACGGATCATCCCACCAGTCAGCATAATCGCATCGGACAGAGTATTGTTTTCCGGAAAAGTGTGTCCGATCCTGCAGCCATCCCCTGGAATAAAGAAGGCGCTTCCCTTGAAAATCTGGACCTGGCAGTCAAAATTCCGCTCCAGATCCTCCCGGAGCCTCCGGTGATAGTACTTCAGATATTCAAAGTCCTCCGGCGAGCCACTCTCGCGGTACATCCCAGGACCGAACAGCAGACGGTTATAAACACGATGCCTCCGGAACAGCCCCCGGTCCTCATCCATGGCGTACCAGCCTCTTTCCTGGAAGTCCTCCACATTCCGGTAATTCATTATATCTGTTGAGAAATTTCTCATGAAATACCGGGAAGCTCCTGTATTTTCATAGAGAACCTCTCCTTCATATTCATTCATGAATCCCTCATCACTGCCATCGGAGATCCGCAGAATTCCCTCCGCGACTGCGTATCGAAGGACTCTCACCAGTTTTCTCCGGCTGGTATAAACAGTCCAGTCCACCGGAGCTTCTGTACTGTTTGCTTCGATATATTCGGTTAACTGGGAAAGGATAAACTGTTCCTCAGCATCCCGTTCTTCCAGGAACATCAGCAGGATACAGAAAAACACATATTCTTCGATCGAATGAAAATCTTCAATACCCATACAGGATTCCGGCTGCGCAGGAATTTTTTCCAGCTTTACGAGGACGGAGTTTTCAATCAGCTGACATCCCAGTTTTTCTGTCACAAATGGTCGAATCTCTCCTGCCGCGTCCCGGATCTGATAATACAGATTTTTGTCTTCTGATTTTAAAACCCATCTCCGGCTCAGTAATGTCTCCAGCGCGTCCATCCTCAAACCCCATTCTCAAACACAATGCTGATCTGCGGCATCGTAAAATTCCCGTCATCACATCTGACGACGCACCGCTGGTCCATATGGCTCAGATCCAGCCGGTAATCCCGTCCATCCTCCGTACTGGCAGTAAAATCAATGTCTTCCATGGCATCTGAAAGCCACCTTAACAGAACTGCCCGAATTTCCGGTGAAATTTTCGGAAGATTTTTAAAGTCAATGCGATGATCTTCTTCCAGCCCCGCCAGCGTATGCCGGATCTGCTTCTGCTTCTCCAGGACTTCCCTGCGCGCCTCCGCTTTTTCCCTGCTGTGATCACGGATCGCGGTCCGGGTGGTTTTTTCCCGGAAGGTCCTGACCCGTGGGCGCAGAATGATTTCTTCCGGCTCTTCCTCATATACCGTCTGGTTCATACTCTCCGATGTCCTGGTTCCGGAAAGTTTCAGATGGAACGGACGCTCGATCCCGAACACCAGGGCTGACAGATGGTGCGCTTCCTCCAGATTCCGGCAGTTCCGGAATATTTCCGCAACTTTGCGGTATTCTTCCCTCCGGTTGGCTCCCAGGGAACTGCGCTCACTCAGCTGGGAAGCGTAACGTGTCATCCGGCGGATAATTTCGCTGGTAGCGTCGAAAAGTTTGCCTGCTTCATTTTCTTCACCATCATTTACCCTGACAAACCAGCGGTAAAGATTATGGTAACGTCCCTGTACGTTTTCCCGGATCTCTGATTCTTTCACTTCCTGGTCCAGACGGGGAACCGAGGATTCATAATCTACGACTTTTTCCAGTACCTTCCAGACAAGAGATTCCTCCAGACTGCTGAGAATCTCTTCAATGGCTCCGGAATTCTTCTGCAGACCTTTGATAAAATCCCTCAGATAGTCGATCAGACGGTCTTTGAAGAGAAGGAACGCTTTTGTTTTCATCATTTCCTCGGCACGTACACTGTTCAGGTCACGGATATAGTCCTGATAATTCTGGTTCAGCCGGATAAAATCGCTGTTCAGGTCATTCCACCAGGCGGACACTGTCCCCGGCTCTTCTTCTGCCATTTCCTGAAAACGCTGCAGATGCTGACGCAGGCGTTCCAGCAGTGAAGGTTCGAGGGAGGCACTCTCTATATGCAGATTTTCCAGACGCTGCACCAGGCGCTCAATCTGGACACTGTACTCCGACATCTGGTAACGGAATTTCCGGTTCTTAAATTCCTCAATGGAAGAAACCTTCCTGGTATCCTGGGTGATCTCAAGGTTTTTCCATTCCGTAAGGGCCCTCAGATCCTGCTGACACTGCTCCATCCTGTATTCCTTAAAATACGGATCCTGAATCATTTCTTCGTAGATATCTTCCTGATAGAGCCAGTACCTCAGTTTTTCATAGTTTTCATAGAAAATCCGCATGATGCACCGATAGCGGTCTACATTGTCCACGCACAGATATCTGGCCTCTGTCAGTGGGCGGATCAGCCTGTCATTTACCTGCATGGGTCTTCCTTTTTCCGGTTCTGTTCCTCCTGGTCATAACCCCAGGTTTTCCAGAACACTATGTCATTTCAGTAACTGCTGTTTTTTCCGCGCGGTAAACTCGGCAATCTGTACCCAGAGTGTTTTCAGCTGTTTTTTATGGGCGCAGAGCTTTTCCGTACAGTTCTGGCAGCGCAGATAATCATTCGTATTTTCAGAAAAACGCTCCGGATGCAGATAGAATGTAATCTCCCATCTCGCGAGCAGGGCTGCTGAGAGCAGCAGGAGCCCCCAGGTATACGGTTTCGCGACAAAAAACAAAGGGGTAAACATCATGGCATAGTCCCAGTTATAGATCCTGCAGGTACTGCAGCATTTGTTCTTCATAAACCAGCTCTGGAACGGGCAGAAAAACAGGATGCAGATCATGTCGCATACCGAATAGGCACAGGACAGCAGCAGCATGATGCCGTCATCCAGGATCCCCACGATATAGAGCGCTCCGAAGATCGCGTTAAAACCGATCCAGATCATCAGCACCAGCACCGTCGCGTTATTATCATGAATCAGGATATCCGTCTTACCGGATTTGATGTAATTTCGGGCAAACTGTTTCTGGGCACCGGGACTCTCCAGCCTGCACGGGAAGAAGCGGATGATCATCTCTACAATAAATACTGTACAGATCACCGTAATGATCATCGGCTGCCGCTCCAGGGTACTGGTCAGTTCTCCGTGTCCCCGTATGCGATGAATAAGGTAGACAATCAGAAGTACCAGAAATAACGCAGAACGATATATCAGCCGGAAATAATGGAACATACTTACCGGAGTCAGTTTCCTTTTCATTGTTTTCTCACCATCTTATCTTACTTTTTTCGACAGACAGTTTCCCTGTCCCGGAAACCGTCCAGTCCCGTCCGGGAATACCTTTATTATATCATGGGAACGAAACAGTCCATATGTTAAAAGACGATCAGGGTAAGATTCTGTTTTTTTGGTTATGACCGCTTCGCGTTCGGACAGAATCACTGGAAAAAACGCTGTTTATAAGAGTATTACCGTAGTGCTTTTCAGTGTTAAACTGGCTGATCGCTGATTTACTGCTTTTCATCCCTGTCCATCATCGCTTCGATTGCCGCGCAGAATCCGGGCATTTTCTTCCGGAGACGCACAAAACGTCCCTCCCGGTTTAAAAAAGTATGCTCGGATGTCCCGGTACAGACGATCGTGTCCTGTCCGTCCCGCATCATATACCGGATCACCATCGTCACGGCACTGAAGGACTCCACTGATACAGAAACTGTAATCCGATCGCCAAAGGTGCAGGAATGCTTATACTCACAGGACACCTTCGTCACAGGCGAGAACACGCCTTCTGCTTCCATGGAACGATAAGGAAATCCCAGCTGCTCCATAAAATCAATCCGGGCTTCTTCCATCCAGCGGATATAATTGGAATGATGAGCGACTCCCATCATATCGGTTTCATAATACTGGACCTGATGGCAATATGGCTTTATTTCAGACATTGTTTTGACTCCCTCATATGTTCAATCATTTTCCCTGAGCCCTTCATACTGATTTTATGATACCACAGATTGGGGACATCTGTGAAAAAAGAAAAACGCAGAGGCTGTGGCACCTCTACCATGGTTCTCAGGTTCTTCCACTGTGCGGAATACCAAGCGCATCCAGCAACCGGATGAACGTATCCTGCCCATCCAGGCAGGTATCCGTCAGCCATCCCTTTTCATTCCTCCACTCGGACAGACCTCGAAAGTAAAATGCTTCTTACTGTCTTCAATAATAAATGGAATAATATTGTGACGCAGGCATTCCTTCAGCACAATCAGCCGCCCCACTCTGCCGTTCCCATCCTGGAAAGGGTGAATATACTCAAACTCCGCGTGAAGCGAAATCACATCATGAACCGTCACTGTTTTTTTCGCGTTGTATTTCGCCAGAAGGGATTTCATTCGTGCCGCTACATCCCCGGGCTTTGTAGTTTCCTGACCGCCGACCATATTCGCTCTGCGCTTATAATCTCCAACCGCGAACCAGCTCAGCACAGAGTCCTTCGTATCGTGCTTCAGAATATAGTGCACATGCTTGATTATTTCCTCAGTCAATTCATCATCTGCAACATCAATCACATAATCGATCGCGCGAAAGTGGTGAACAGTTTCAAAAATATCATCAATCGGAATTCCATCACCCGCATCAATATGCTTTACAGCCGTCGATAAGTAAAGGTTTTTGACTGGAAATATTGATT
>CAMNJG010000012.1 GCA_946541285.1 uncultured Clostridia bacterium | reverse complement strand
TCCCGCGAAAAAGAGGGAATGCCCTGCTTATTTTATTCCAGGTTGGATCGAGAAGAAAAAGGAAAAATGGAAGGAACGGAGGAGGCGGGCATATGACCATGGATATCAGCACATTGACCATGCTATTTCCCCTGCTGCTCCTGTTGTGCGGCCTGGGGGTTACAATCGTGATCGATCCGTATCTTTGCCGGGAGCAGCGGCGGGTCATGCTGATCATTGATGTATTGTGCTTCGGTCTGATCATACAAAACCTGTTGGAAGATGCGCTGTTCGTCAGTCATTCGGGCCTGGCTTTGAAGAACTGGTTATCGGCCGCAGGCTATTCAGTGCGGCCTGTAATCCTGGTATTATATCGTTACATCATACAGCCGGATGGGAAAAAGTGGCCGCAATGGATGCTGGCAGGAGTCAATGCTGGTCTTTATTGCAGTTCCCCCTTTACGAATCTGTGTTTTTATATCAGGGAGTCGGACTACGCTTCTTTGCGGGGACCTCTGTGGTTTTCCTGCTTCGTGGTCAGCGCCATTCTGCTTGTGGATCTCCTGGTGCAGACAGTGTTTCGCTTCCGGGAGACGGGAAGGCGGGAGCATCTGATTCCCTTTTCCGTTTCGCTGATCATCGTTTTATCGGTAATCATGGATTTCGAAGTAGGGATGGAGCCGCAGCCAGTCTCTTTCCTGACCATTGCCGTCACTGTCGGCAGCTTGTTCTATTATATCTGGTTTCACCTGCAGTTTGTGCGGGAGCACGAGCATGAACTGATGGCGGAGCAGCGGATTCAGATTATGATGACCCAGATCCAGCCCCACTTCCTGTTCAATACGATTGCTACCTTCAGGGCACTTTGTAAACGGGATCCGGAAAAGGCAGCAGAAGTTGCCGACAAGTTCGGAATCTATCTGCGCCAGAACCTGGACAGCCTGGACACGCCGGGCATGATCCCCTTTGACAGGGAACTGGAGCACACACGGCTTTACGCGGAGATCGAGATGGTACGCTTTGAAAACCTGCGTGTCGAATACGATATCGCGGACCGGGCGTTTTTGCTTCCCCCTCTGACAGTGCAGCCGTTGGTGGAGAACGCAATCCGCCACGGGGTCCGTGTCCGGGAAGAAGGTATCGTCCGTGTGCGTACCTGCCGCGAGACGGGGGACCACGTCATTATTATACAGGACAACGGTGTCGGCTTTGACCCGGATATTGTAGAGAGTACAGAGGGACGGCATGTCGGAATCCGCAATGTCCGGGAACGAGTGGAATCCATGTGCGGTGGTTCCCTCACAATCATCAGCCGTATCGGAGAAGGAACTGTGGTGACGATGCGCATTCCACGGAAAGAGGATGAATATGAGAGCGATCTGTGTGGATGATGAGCGGATCCAGGTGGAGGATATCGCTGAAATGTGTCTGGAACTGCCGGAAATTGATGAAGTAAAGAGTTTTGTCCAGGCAAAAGACGCTTTGAACTGGCTGGAGGATCATTCTGTCGATCTGGCTCTGCTGGACATTGATATGCCGGAGATGAACGGAATCACCCTGGCGGCGGCCATCAAATCCAGATATCCCGAAACGGCCGTCATTTTTCTGACTGCTTACTCGCAGTACGCAGTGGAAGCCTTTTCCGTGCGTGCCCTCGGCTACCTGCTGAAGCCGGTGACGAAGGAAGCACTCGCATCGGATGTTGCCTATGCACTTTCCGGGAAGACAAAACCATTGTCCGGGCATGTTGTTGTCAAAACCTTCGGAAACTTTGACTTATATGTAGATGATGAACTGGTCAGCTTCCGGCTGGCGAAAAGCAAGGAGATCCTCGCATATCTCGTAGATAAGCAGGGTTCCGGCATCACCAGGGCGGAGCTTTTCGCGGCTGTATGGGAGGACCGTCCGTATGACCGGAGGATGCAGAAGCAACTCGATACCTATATCCGTTCCCTGAGGGAAACCCTGCGGGAATACGGTGTGGAACAGATCATGGAAATGAAGAAAGGCATTCTCCGCGTCAGACCGGAGACATTTACCTGTGACGCCTACCTTTTTTATTCCGGCGACAGAGATACGATCAATGCTTATCGCGGGGAATATATGAGTGCTTATACCTGGGCCAGTATGTCGGAGAGCATCCTGTACTGGAAGGCAGCGAAGAAAACCTGAAGGTTGCAGAAAAACCGAAGAAATGACAGGAAGACCGCTCTTTTCAAATTTACCGAAAAGGGCGGTTTTTCTTTGGACATCCTTAGGACACCGTCCGATATAATGGAAACTATAAAGAATTTAAAGGGGACAAAACATGCATGTGGCACAAGCAGGAGGTGATTGACAATGACAGCCCGTAAAAACATGCGTGAATTGAGTCTGGACCAGCTGGAATCGGTCAGCGGTGGCGGACATGCCCTGGGCGTATACAGACCGGGACTGCAGCATAAGAAAGAGTCCCTTCAGTTTTTTAAAGCCTGTGTCGGAGAGGACGATTACAACAGGGCGATGGGCAGCGAAGCCGGACATGCGCATCATTACGTAGTGGCGAGAGCATTTTTAAATCAGTCGGATTGGGAAAAATTCGTCTGGATCGAGGAGTTCGGTTCCCTGGACGGTTTCCCGAAGTAGGAGGAGAAAGACGATGTTTGAAAAAAAGAAAGAAGAACTCAAAGAAAAAAATCAGCAGACGAAGCAGCAGGTGGAAGAGGTGAAGGAAGAACTGCTGGAGAAAGTGAATGGCGCGGGCGATCCGTTTGATAAGATCCCACGGGTGCCGACCCAGCCGATCGACGAAGACCTGCGGGAAAACGCGTAGGGATTCCGGAATCCTGCGGATTGCTTTTGGGTGGGCATCCGTGGGACAGGATGAAGGACGCGGAACACAAAATGAGGTAAACACTTATGAAACGAAAGAAACTGACCAGGCTGCTGGCGGTGGTACTGTCCGCCGTCCTGTGCCTGCAGATGTCGGAGCTGAGCATCTTCGCCGCCAGCGCGGTTGGCTTTGACCCGACAGCTGAAATCAACCTGACCGTGCCTGAATCCCTTCAGGACGGCAACAATTATTACTTTATCCGCGAAGCGGACTTTTCCATCAGCGAAAAGAGCGCGGATAAACTCTATATTCCGGTCCAGCGGACGGGGAACACCGGGGAAGCGGCCGATGTGACTCTCAAGGTCATTGACATGTCCGCCCGCTACGGTGTCAATTACAAAGCCAGCCTTTTCGAGGAAAGGCAGAAGCCGGATGCGGTTTACGAAGGAACCAACGTGCGGGATCTTTTTGAACACGCCGACGGACAGGAAGAAGTGGAAGCCCTGGATGAAAACGGTCTGGGTCAGGTACTCCAGGAGACCGGAGGCGCGGACCTGGTAACACCTGAAGGAACTGCCGTGGGCACGATCAATGCCGTCCCTCTGGACGAAAACGGCAATCCGGTCCAGGAGGAGCAGAACGGGGATTCCGGGACTGCGGATTCCCAAGCTGCGACGGAAGAAGCCTCCGGGAGTCAGACGGGGGAAACCGGCTCCGGGAGTGTAGTGGAAGCGACCGCGGACGCGGAAGTTCCGGAGGATGCCCTGACAGTGACAGATTCGTCATCAGCTGTCCAGAGCCTTATCGCGGCGCGGAACGCCTACACCGGTACGCCTTCTGACCGTCAGAAGCTGGAGGGCGGCGATTCTTTCTTTACAACGGATCCAGGGGAGCTGGTCCAGGCACAGCAGGAACGGGAGCTTACCGATGAGGATCTGATCGAGGAGTCCTATCCGGGCAGGGAGTTCCAGGTGCATTTTGAACCGGACCAGACCGCCCGGTTCCTGGTCATCGACCCTGTGTATTCCGACGCTGCGGACGGGGACTGCGCTGTAATGCTGATGCTCAAGGGACTGCCGGAAGGCGCCAGCGTCCCGGAGGAGTGGAACCTGCGCAATGTCCTGATCACTGATGAGGATGAGCCGGGAACCGTGACCATCAGCATGGCGGAGCCACAGATCATGGCGGCAGACGGAACTGCGTCGGTCACGGTAACCCGCGAGGGGCAGCTCAACAATCTCGTGGGCGTAATGCTCTCCTCCCAGGATGGCAGTGCGGTGGCCGGAGATGACTACAGTGGTGTGAGCGCCAAACTCTGGTTCCCGATGGGTGTGACCCACCGGACGATTGATCTGCCTGTTGGTCATGGAGCGGAGAATAAGGATTTCACCCTGACCATCTCCCCGCTGCCGGATGGCCCTGATGTCACCATCGGTCAGGCGAATGCCAGCGTAACCATTCCTGCAGCTGCGGCGGCAGGAGAAGAAGCAAGTCTCATGGCGGGTGATGATTATGGGGACATCTGGAACCTGAGGGAACGGAAAAGTGTTGCCACAGGCAATGCCTGGCTTGACGGTGATTACGCTGTGAAAATGCGGACACAGGACGACGCGCTTGAGACCCAGTACCTTTCCCTGCACACCGACAACGACTATGCCTGGGACGGTATCCATGTAGATTACGACGTCCTCACCTGGTATTCCATGGTGAAGTTCTGCGTGGGCTGGTACGATTTCGGCGTCAAAAAATGGAAAAATCTCTTGACCATGGATCACAATGACTGCTCCTCGCTCGTCGGTCAGAGCGCTGATGCCTACTTCGGCACCCTGCAGGCACCTTATACCATCAGTCTGGACGACCAGTGCTATGAAGTGCATAACGGTTTCCGTGACAGCTTTGCCGAACTCTACGTGCACGGGGTTTATCCAATCAGGAGAAATTTCAAAATCAAGTTGGATAACAGCGATATCCTGTCCTTTGAGGGGATGACGGAAAAGGAAGTGAAGGAGCAGTATCAGACCGTAATACGGGATGATTCCCTGGAGACGACCGGGAACTATAAGACGCTGGACAGCTTTTCTGTTTCACGGGAGGGATCTGTCGAATGGGCCAGACTGACGGGCCTGAATGCTGTAAAGGACGGATCGAGCCTCAGTATCGGCACCATCGACGGGAAAACCGGCACCGTGACGGTCCAGTTAAGCCCGGACACCATCAACCAGCTGGAACGGAACCATCTGATCGAATGGAAGACGGAGGATAGCGGCTCCTGCTCCGGTACCATTACGGTGCAGCCGAAGTTTGATTATGTAAAAGATATCACTGTAAAGGTCCGGGAGACGCCGGAGGGAACCCTGAAGTACAATGGAAAGACCCTCAAAGCAGGGACGTATACTTTCCATTACGGTGATAAGCTGAATTTCACGCCGAACGTGGACAGCAGCCAGGCTGCTGCGGGGATGCGTGCCACTGGCGTAGGTTTCCAGAGCCGTGACACCGGCGCAGCCGGGGAACTCACCGGGGATGGGACCCTGCATTACGCGAAAGGCGGCGTGGATTTCACCCTGACAGAGGATTATTACGAATTCTGGCAGATCTTTTCCGACGTAAACAACACGGTCCGTGTCCGTGTCCCTTCGGAGGATGTGCAGTATTTCGATACCACCAGGGGTCTCTTTGCAGGACTGACACCTGAAACCGTCGACGGCTATCAGATCTATGAAGTGAAGAGCGGTGTGAAGACAAACGAATTTGTAGAACTGATGGCTTTCCCGAATGAGGAAAGTTATGTCCCAGTCTGGAATATCACGAATAACAACAGTGATTATTCAGGATCCGGATTCTGCTTCTTCGCGGGCGTTTCTGCGACCGATAATCTCGTCACGCTGCGTATGGACCGGAATGAGAACAATCATGCGTGGTACTCTGTTTCCGGTGTGGCGTATACTTCAACGCGGAACCTCAGTACCGGGAATGACGCCAGCGATATGATCCCTGTGGAAAGAGCTCTGTTCACCGCAGGCGGTACCGGCGCACAGTCGGCCGGAGACGGCAGCTTTACCATGCAGCCGGTGTACCTGCGGGGGAACACCATGCTGCGTTACGCGGTTTCTTTTAATGGCGTTCTTTCCCTCCGGGAAGTGAAGGTCGCCAAAGCGAGTGCAGCGAAGAAGTTCGTCACGTATATGGGAAATGACGGCATGGATTCTCAGATCTACGCGGTTCCTGTCAGTCTGGGAAATGTAAAAGTAGACGGATGGAATCCTTCGGGTGCTCACTTTTCAGATGTCAGTGTCAATCTCAGCGGATTCAACAGCAGTTCGATCCACGCGATAGAGATGAACGGCAAGGAACTGACGGTAACAGTAACAGTAGATCCGGGTCAGGCTTATGTCTATGACAGTCAGGAATATACAGAGAACATTACCGGCGTCACCCTGTATTTCCAGAGCCAGCTCACCGGCGATATTCACGGTGTCTATTCTACGGAACTTCAGGAAGGTGAGACGGAGCCGGGACTCAAGTGGGATCCGTCTACCAGTACCGCTACTCTGAACATTAAGAAATTCCAGCCGGACTCTCCGGAAAAATACACCTGGGGTGATGTACTGATGGCCTCGCTCACTACCGATAAGCGGGTGCCTGGAAGTGAGACGCCGGGCATGGCGTATCAGGCTGTATCGACAGGTTATGCCGTAATCAGTGATCAGGAATACGAACCGGAAACCTTTGACTATGAATTGGATGTCGCCTCTCTGGATACTCCTGCGTCCCTGTCCGACGACAGCGATGGGAACACCCGTTACAGCTTCGGCAAGTTCCCGTGGCTTGGGGAGATTACCGGTGTCATCCGTACATTCTCTTATTTCACCGGAAGCACACCATATAATGAGGCACAGCAAATTCTGGACGACCTGGAGCTGATGGAAGACGATGGCGATGCTGAGCTTGCGGCTGCTGGTGTAATACCGAAACGCTGGGCTTTGAGCGCGGCGGTAGCTTTTAAGGAAACCCCTTATGGCGGTGTCCGTACGATGATTGCCGTGGCAGGCTCCTGGGGGTATTTTAATTATTCCAAACAGGCTAATCCGTATCGCCAGTTTGCCGATACCAAAGCATATTTCTTTGCCGGGGCAGGTGAAAAGACAAATGTAGGTGTAGATCCTATGATCTATAACAAGGAAATCAAACACAGCAAAGAAAGCAAGCAAAATTATGTAAAAAGTGAGTTCGGCGGACCATATATCCAGTTCTCAATTTATGCAGGCCTCTATATCGACTGGGGCTTTATCGAAGTGGCCAAAACCGACGGCAGCGGTGGGACGGAGATCAGTCACGAGGCCTGCTATATGGGGGCAGGCGGCTTTTTGGGAGGAAAGCTTGCCGCGGGATATACGGCCTACGCGTTTATCGTTGTCCCGGTATACTTTAACCTGGAAGCCGGTATCGACGCGACCGTCTTCGTAGGCTCTGACGCGGATCCGAATAAGACGCTCCAGTCCTTCTATGAAACGACGGACCACAAGGGACAGGACTTCGACCTTGAAGTGGAGGTACTGGGCGATGTGAGCATCCGGGCTTCTGTCGGAGTGGGTCTGTATAAGCTGATCGGAGCCCGTGCCACCGGAGGTCTTGGCCTGCAGGCGGGCTACAGTCTGCGGATGTCCGACTGGTATCCGGGGCTGGAGGGGGCCGATACCCTCAGCTATTCCACCGACGCCATGTTTGCCGGCACCCTGGATGTGATCGTGACATCCATCGATCTCTGGAGCGCCTCCTGGCCGCTGCCTCTGGGCTATGGCTGGCTTCAGTTCTTCCAGCAGACCCGTCGTGCCAACACCCTCATCCACTTTGTCAATACAGGCATTAATCAGGGAAGAGGCTCTGCGGGTGCCCGGGCCGAATGCCGTCGGATGGCGGACGAACTCGGAAGCTATATGGATGCCGGCCAGGGAACCGGCGACGCCCTGATGGAGCGGGTCGACGCGCTCAGGGACTATGCTTATGATAATGACGTCATCAGCTGGACCGAGTCCAACCGGGTCAATATGATCCGTCAGGGTGGCATCATAGGAAACATTATGGATACTGCGACGCTGACCGATGACGGGGACCAGCAGACACTGTTCCACACCCGGGATCATGTGGATACCCAGTGGGTGGCAGGACAGAATGCGGATCTGATGGCGGCTTTCGGCCCTGTCAAATCCACAACGCTGATGGAAAAAGCGGTATCCCAGCCAGCCAGCCAGATCAAAGCCATCGGAGGCAATCAGTTCCTGGTGGTTTTCCTGGATGATGCTGCCGACAGAGACCGGCAGCAGGCCAACGTATTAAAATGGGCATTGTATAACGCGAACTCGGATCAGTGGAGTACCCCGCAGGTGATCCAGGATGACAGTACTGCTGATGGACTGCCGAATCTCATTGACGCCGGGGACAAGCTGATTCTGTCCTGGACTTCCATTTCAGAACACAGTTACGAAGATCTGAAGGATGAGGTGAAGGATGAACTGACAACAAAGAACGGTTCGGAGCCATCCGACGCTGAGATTCAGGAAGTCCTGGAAGCCGATCCGGCACGTGTAATGTGTCTTATGGATATTTTCTCCGTCCAGTTTGATAAGAAGAGTCAGACTTTCGGAGAAATTGATCAGCTTACAGATGATGCTTATTACGATGATACGCCGCAGGCGGTCTATGATGAAAAAACCGGCGATTATATCGTTCTTTACTATAAGACCGCTCAGGATACGGATTATTACAGCGATGCACAGAGAAAGCTGGCTGACCTGGTGAGTCCAAACCCGACAGGCACTGATAACACAGGAATGCCAGCGACCTACAGTGTTCTGTGTTACATGCTCTACAATAATCAGACTGGGGCAATAGATACGAAAGGTGAGACTCACGAGGCCGGCTGGGCCAGAAACTATTTCTTCTCTAACGAAATCGATCAGAATGAGGAGGAGCAAACCCTTCTTCTGGAGGAATTTGCAGGCCAGCGTTTCCTGCCTTCCACCCTGCGGACAGAAGACGGCGGTCAGACTGACGCCCTGATCGCGGACCTGACCGTCTGCAACGGATACAACGGTCTGGCTACGTATGCCTTTACGGTGGATAAGGATTCCAACCTGGACACCAGTGAAGACAAGGAACTTTATGTACAGTTCTATCGCTTTGCCGACCACAAAACCTATGTTCCGGTCAAGGTGGCCGGAGAGACGGAGAAAACCACACTTCAGCATGCAGTACGGGATGGAAACAACAAGACTGTCACACCGGCATCCCTCACGGAGACTACTGCGAGTGTGGATGTGGGGCAGCCAAAGCTCGTAAGGAATGAAGGTTCCACTTGGCTGTTCTGGCGGGAGGACAATGACGGTCTGAAATATCTCAATATCTCGGAGATGCTGAATGACAAAGTCGAAACCGGCAGCGGAGACCAGAATACGACGTATGCCGTTCAGGAAGATGGCAGCTTCGCAATAAACTACAAAACCGGAGAACCATATTCTCCAAACGTACTGACCGTAGACTTTGGTTCTGCTTTGACCGACAGAGATCTGAATATTACAGATTATCAGGTGATCACGGATAAGGATGATAATCTTTATGTGATCTGGACGGATGTCCTGACTTATGACGATACGGATAATCCGTTGGGAGAAACGGTTTCCTCTTCGGCTCAGGCCATCTACGCCACCGCGAAAATCAAGGAGCAGGATCTGAAGGACAGCATCGTGGATGACGATAAAACGATTGATACGGCTGCACCGGCTGTCTGGTCCAAGCCTTACCGTCTCACCAGGGACAACAGCTTCAATGATGGTGTAGCGGTCGCACTGGAGGACAACGGCGGTCTGATCCTGATCCACAACCAGACTCAGCTTTTGCTGGCGGATACAGAACAGGAAATCAGCGATATGATCGACAACCATCAGGCGGGGATCTGGACGGACGAAAAGACAGGAAAGAGCTATTTCCTCGGTTATCCGTATTATCCTTCCGATATCCGGCTGATGGCCACCCGCTGTGAGGCGATCGGTTCCGTGGAAGCGACGCAGTTTGAGTTTTCCGATGACACCCCGATGGCGGGAGATACCGTGGATGTCACCGCTGTTATTGAAAACACCGGACTGACCACTGCCAATGCCGCCACTGTGGATTTCTACGAATACAAAGACGGCAAAAAGAAGAAGATTACTTCCGTCTCGACCGATAAAAGTTTTCCGGTGAACACCGCGAAAAAGACGGTCTTCCAGTGGACTGTCCCTATGGATGGCCCGGATGGCTACAGCATTATGGCGGAAGCAAAAGAGAAGAAATCCAGCCTGTTTGGCGGCGGAGATTATACTCCTGTTGAAACCTTCTCTGATGAATTCACTGCCGCGCCGAATTATACGCTGACGCTGGATTCCTGTGTCCAGAACGGCGATGTATTTGACGTGAAATACACTGTGAAAAACACCGGTAACCAGGCTGTTCCGGATGGCGTAAAGGCGAACCTCTGTCTTGAGGGCCTGTATGGAGACCTGAAGGAACGATATGGCATGGATACGGATCTGCTGGTGGAGGAGGACATTTCCGGTCTGGCTCCTGGGGAAAGCCGGAAAGTGAAAAAATCCATTACGATTCCAGTGAGTGTCTTTAAGTTCTGCGGTTATGACGCGGTGACAGTTGCAGTAATGGATCAGGACAATACGACTTTGGCCGTGACAGACCAGAGCTTCATCACGCTGGACGAACCGCTGAACCTGACCCTGAATGAAGGGAAGGACATGACGCTGATGTCCGGTGAGAGTGCGGAAGCTCCAACTGTTTATGATTCGACGGTATTTATGGATCTGGGCGGCAATAACGCCACGAAGGTGGTCTACTCGGTAGACGATCCGTCCATCGCGTCAGTTGATGATAACGGCCATGTGACCGGTCTGAGCAATGGAACCACTACCCTTACCGCTACGTTGCTGCCATCCGGCAGAAGTGCAAGTGTAAAGGTCAAGGTTCAGAGCAGCAGTTCCGAAAGCAGCGGAGGCACGAAAGAATCGGGTTTCAAAGTCAAGCTGCCGGAGAAGACCAGCGGCGGTACTGCGGAGACCAGCGCGTCCCGGGCGAAGGCCGGAGAACGGGTTACGATTACCGTGAATCCGGAGGAAGGCTGGCAGACAGAGGCTGTCAACATCACCGATGCGGACGGCAATCCTGTGGAAGTCACCGATAATGGAGACGGTACCTACAGCTTTACAATGCCTGCCTCTGAGGTAAAGGTCGATCCGGTCTTCCGCAAGACCGACGGCAGCGGCGATAATGTTTGCCCGCGGGACGACAGCTGCCCGATGACACCGTTTACCGACGCCGACAAACAGGCGTGGTATCACGATGGCGTACACTGGGCCATCGAAAAGGGCGTTATGAATGGTACGGGTGAGAATACCTTCGAGCCGTTGACTTCCACCAGCCGCGCGATGATCGTGACCATGCTGTGGCGCATGGAAGGCAGCCCGCAGGTGGACGGTAATGCCACCTTTAAGGATGTGCCTGACGGCCAGTGGTACACGGATGCTGTGAAATGGGCAGCTGCCAATGATATTGTCAAGGGTTACAATGAGGATGCTTTTGGCCCGATGGACGACGTGACCAGAGAGCAGATCGTGACGATCCTGTACCGTTACGCGCAGTTTAAGGGCGTGGATGTGAGCAGCGGCGAGACGGCGTATCTGAACGATTACACCGACGCGCGGGAGATCGCCGACTGGGCGGTCAAAGCCTTCCGCTGGGCTGTCGACGCCGGTGTCATCCAGGGCCTGACGGAGACCACCCTCAGCCCGAAGACCAACGCGGTGCGGGCGCAGGTAGCAACGATGCTCATGAGATTTGCGAACCAGCTTTAAATGGAGCATCGTTGCTCGATTGGATCGGGCACTGCAGACGATTCCAGACCACGATACTTCGTTTGGAAATTAGGCTCGTATCCGTGGGGAATCGGTTGCATGAGACCTACCAGCAACTCACTACGTTCGTTGGGTTAGGTCTTCAAGGTAGCAACGATACTTATGCGTTATAGCAGCATTGTTGCCTGATTGATTCTTTAAAGTTCCAGAGAGCAAAGCTTTTTGAAGTATTGCCTGGCACACGGCCGACAATCCGGCTGTGTGCCGGGCAGATACTATTTGTTATAGAGGAGGACGCTGTGAAAAAAAACAATTCCATTCTTGCAGTGCTGCTGGGACTCATAATGATTCTTACCGTTGCAGGCTGCGGAAAAACGGATCAGGATTCACTGGTTGGAACATGGGAGTATTCGAATCAGGAGAACGGGATTGGTGCCGTTTATGTATTGGAAAATGACGGAACCGGCACCTACACCATGAAGGTCGCTGAGCAGGAAGTTACCTATGAGCTGAAATATGAAGTCGACGATAATCATCTTCTGGTAACCTATGTAAACAATGAGACTTTCACTGAGGATGATGTATTTGACAATGAGTTTAAACTCAAAGATTCCCGGACACTGATCATCAGGGATTCCACCGACGAGGAACTGACATTTGTTAAGAAATAAAAAGGAGAATATGAACATGGGGATTTTATCAAAGGTCCAGAAATTTCACGGTGCGAACGAAGGTCCGAATGAAATCAATACAGAGAAATACGGGACTCCGGCCCACTCGCTCTATACGGAGCTGGCTCCCGGGAATCTGCATCAGAAGATCGAAATCAAAGATGAACAGGGGAAAACTCTGTATTGGACAAAATCTTCGATCATTGCCATCAAAGGCAAGACCGACATTTTTGATGTATCCGGCGCGCAGGTTGCGCATCTTGAGAAAAAACCGGTCAGCCTTCATGAAAAGCACTATATCACCATGGCGGACGGGCAGAAATTCACACTGTCCAATGAGCTCTTCCATGTGGTTAAGGACATCACCAACATCGAGGGACTGGGATGGAAGCTAAGGGGCAATGTAATCGGGCTGAATTTCATGCTCTTTGACCAGAATGGCGCACCGGTTGCGGCGATCGGCCAGAAACTGCTATCACTGCATGACCGGTACAGTATCGATCTTTACCAGCCGCAGCATGAGAAGATTGTGGTCGCTATCGTGATCCAGCTGCAGAAGATGCTCACTGCCCGCCGTGAAAACAATGAATGATGGTTGGAAACCAAAACAGTGGATGTAAAATATAGACAGAAACAGGTGCTTACCGATAGATGGTTCGCCCCTCAATTTATTAGATTAAACAGAAATGACTGCAAATCTTATGGGGGATCGGCGGTCATTTCTGTTTTTTATACTAATCTTCGTCTAAAAAGCCATAAGACGAAGATGGTCCCGCTACGCGATCCCGATTCTGTGCGAGTCATGAAAACCGCACAGAATCAAGTCTCATACATTCTTCTCACGTGCTTCGCACGTGTCTAAAAGGCAGTGAAAAATGGGCGTGTTTCAAAATCAGTTGACACTCTGAAACACAAACGAAAGAATAATATCTATTGAAATTGCAATATTCCGAGCGTCTTGGATTACGAAAAAAGTGTCAACGGAATCGTCATTTTGCTGAGACACGCCGAAAAATGTGGCCTTTTAGAAGAAGAATGGTATTATCATCGTCGCGATGAGTATCTTTCCCAAAAGCGAACTCTTACGTACAACAAGGAGAGGAGTATAACATGGCACTGAAAAGAAAAGTATGGATGATGTCTGCAGCAGTGCTGGTAGTGCTGATGGTGCTTGCCCTGTTTTCCCTTTTTGCCTTTGCAGAAGAAGAAGGAAACGGAAGTCCGGGCGCACCGGAAACCAGTGTTGCTGTACCGGAAAAACCTGAAAACGGGATTCCCCTGGTCATCATCAACATCGATGAGACCGATCTGAATACGGACAACAAAGGGGATCAGTACGGAACCATCGACGATATGAACGGCAGTCCGGATCACAGCATCCGCTGCAAAGGCAGCGTCCAGGTCCTCCTGCCGGAAGGATATGAAGGATACGGAGAATCAGAACTCAAAGCGGACAAAGAAAGCGGACAGCTCATTCTCAGTTATATCCGCGGCAGGGGCAATTCCACATGGATGATCCCTTCCAAAAAACCGTACAAGATCAAATTTGAAAAAAAGCAGGATCTGTTCGGGATGGGCAAAAGCAAAGAATGGGCATTGCTGGCCAACTCGATGGACATGACGCTGATGAAGAACCGCATTACAGGCTGGCTCGGCAGCCAGATGGATATGCCTTTCACTCCCCAGATGATCCCGGTCGATGTGGTAATGAAAGGAAGCCGGGGCAGTGTCAGCTATCTCGGCAGTTACACCCTGAGTGAGCTTGTGGCCGTGGAAGAAAACAGGGTGGCTGTAAAAGAACTTGATTCCGGTACATCATCAGCTGATGAAGCGGATGATCCGAACATCACCGGCGGCTATCTGATATCGATTTACGGGGACGGGCAGAATGACGACGAACCGCGCAACTCAGTTTTCATGACGAAGGGAGGAGTCGAATACTTCATCAGGGAACCTTCTTATGAGGGAGACCAGGAGGAGACTCTGACGGAAGCGCAGAATGTACAGCGCCGGTATATCAGCGGATACATTCAGAACGTGGAAGACCTCATTCTGCAACTGGAAACTGCAGAAGATGATGAATCCCGCAATCAGCTCCACAACCGGATCGATGACATGATGGATCTTACATCACTCGCGGATTACTGGCTGATCCAGGAGTTCTCGATAAACGGAGATGCCTTCGCAACTTCCAGCACCTACCTGTATAAGGACCGGAATGACAGGCTGTGCTGGGGTCCGTTGTGGGACTTTGACCTGGCATGGGGAATGCAGTCGGCGGAGACTGAGGAGGATTCAGAAGAGGAAGGGGATTACCAGTATTCCGTAGACGGTTTTAATCATTTCTCTTTAAAGTGGATCGATCTCCTGCGGGAAAATGACCCGCAGTTTTTACAGATTCTAAAGGACAGATGGGCTCTGATGGATCGCAGCCTCGGGAAACTGACAGAGGAAAACGGTGTCATCGATCAGTTTCAAAATGAGATCGCCATGTCCCAGGCGGACAACGGAAGGCTGTGGGCGGAAGAAACCGATACTGCCAGAACGCCGGAAGAATACAACCGTGTTGTTGCACAACTGAAAAACTGGATCGATCAGAGGCGCCAGTGGTTCAATGACCACTTTGACAAAATCGATATCGTGACCATCACGATTACTTACAAAGCGGACGGAGAGATCCTCGATACGGAAACGATCAGGGAAGGGCATCCTGAGTTTATGCTCCCGGAAGTTCCGGAAAAACCAGGACAGGTTTTCATCGACTGGATCACGGAAGACACACAGGAATCGATCAGTCTTTTCAGGGCGGACAGAAATGTAACATTTGTTCCGCAGTATATCAGTGAGAGCGAAGTCCTCAATCCGGAAGCTTTATATCTGTCAAAGGAGGAAGACTGGGCTTCTCTTTCAGATTCCGTATATCAGGACAATATGGATATCCGGTATGAGCCGGAAACGATCACCTTCTATGATGTTACCTGGAGTTCCTCCGATCAGGAAATCGCCGATGTCGATGATGGCGGCCTGGTCACTCTGCTGAAAGCCGGAGATGTTGTGATCACAGCAACCCATCGGAGTGGTGCTTCTGTTTCCTATACACTTCATATTTACGATCCTGATACGGATCAGCCAGAGAGTGTGACGGGGATCAAAGCCCGTCCGGACCAGATGACCGTAGAAACCGGGGAAGTCAGACAGATCCGGTGGACACTGGAACCGGAAGGCCAGATTCTTTCAGATACGGTCGTCACTTTTGAGTCGAATCACCCGGAAATCGCGGAGCCGGACATGTTTGGGGTGTTCACCGGACTTGAGCCGGGAACAGCCGTCATTACCGTGACAGCCTGTCCTGTCGGTTCAGACGATGGCGATGGAGAGGATGTAGAACCGGTCACTACAACCTGCACGGTGACCGTTGTGGAGAAAAACAAACCGATGCCTTCCGGTGGCGGTACTACTGCAATGTATTACCCGGTGAATCTGTCCGGTACTTTTGAAAATGGCAGTGCTGATCTCAGCCAGTCCCGTACATTAAAGGGGCAGCAGGTGACGGTTACCCTGACGCCTGCTGAGGGTTTCCAGGCAAAAGGTGTGACTGTCACAGACCGGAACGGTAAAGAGATCGTCGTTACGGATGATGGTGATGGAATCTATACTTTCATCATGCCTGCGTCTGCGGTGACGGTGACACCGGTGTTTACGAAAACAGAAGGGTCGGACAGTCCTGATATCATCTGCCCGAAAGACGACACCTGTCCGATCACACCGTTTGTGGATACCGATAAAAATGAGTGGTACCACGACGGCATCCACTGGGCCATCGAAACGGGTATCATGAACGGCACCGGCGAGAATACCTTCGGGCCGCTGATGGCCACCAGCCGGGCTATGATCGTGACGATGCTGTGGCGTATGGAAGGCAGTCCAATGGTGGACGACAGCATGACCTTTAAGGACGTGCCGGACGGCGCCTGGTACACAGAC
>CAMNJG010000011.1 GCA_946541285.1 uncultured Clostridia bacterium | reverse complement strand
ATAGAAAAAACCGCCGGTTAGCGGCCGGCGGTTGAAACGGGCTCTCACCCGTAAAAAGCAAGGTTTTCGGTTAAATCACTTAATGTCGTTCAGAATTTATAATTGATTCGATCTGATTATGGTCTTAAAAATATGATCCTGTACGGTCAGTTTCTGAATTATTCTTCAACAGCCTTTACTGGAGTAGGGAGAATGCTCTCAACTTCCATATGCGGTCTAGGAATAACGTGTACAGATACGAGCTCTCCAACTCTCTGAGCAGCAGCAGCACCAGCATCTACAGCAGCCTTAACAGCACCTACGTCGCCTCTTACCATAACAGTTACGAGACCGCCGCCTACGTGTACTTTACCGATCAGGTAAACGTTTGCTGCCTTAACCATAGCGTCTGCGCCTTCGATGGCACCAACGAGACCCTTTGTTTCGATCATGCCTAAAGCATCGTATTTCATTTTGTCTTCCTCCTGTGATATTGTGATCGGTCACGGGAACTGGCTCTGTATCACCAGAATGGCGGAGCCAGTCCCTGCCGAAATGATACTGTTTTATTTTATGATAGTAAACTTGCTGGAGCCATCAACGCCCATCGCGTTTGCTTCCTCAACGTCCAGGTGGCATTCCAGAGCAGCAGAAGAGCTGACTCTGCAGATGACTTTGTCGTAGATTCCTCCACGCTGTCCGCCAAACTTGATCTTGACAACCTGTCCGTCTTTTACTCCATAGCGCTCCGCGTCTGCCGGAGTCATATGGATGTGGCGAAGCGCGACAACCGCGCATTCGTCTCTGTAAACAGAACCCTTAGGACCTACAATCGTAACTCCAGGAGCTCCGGCCAGATCACCAGACTGTCTGACTACCATCGGGATACCGAGCTTTCTGCAGTCGCTCGCCAGCAGCTCGACCTGTGTTTCTTTTCTGACCGGTCCGAGAATTCTGACCTTTTCGATCGCACTTCTCGGTCCTGCAACGATAACATATTCCTTGCACGCGTACTGGCCCGGCTGTCCCAGATCCTTGGTCTTGGTCAGCTGATAGCCCTTACCATAGAGTGTATCCAGATCTTCCTGAGAAATATGGATGTGTCTGTTGGATACGCCTACCGGAATCCCGTCGCCTTCTCCGATATCATCTGTGGAGATACCAGCACTCGGTCTGCTGTTGACGGCTTCAAGCAGAAGCTTTACTAAAGCTTCCGTGTTATCCATTTTTATTTTTCTCCCTTGAGGCTCTTAACCATGAGGTTTACGATTTCGTTCAGCTGATCCTGAGTGATTCCGTTGGAAGCCGGAGTGTTTGCGAAAGCATTCGCGAAAGCGTCTGCTGCAGGAGCTTCCGGTTCCGGATCATAGTCCCATGTCGGGTCGATTGCCTTGAGGTCAGACAGATCAACTGTAGCCCATGCGATAACCTTCTTGTTGATGAAGTTCTGAGGACCAACGTTTTCGGAAACTGCGGAGCCACCGATTGTACCACAACCGAGAGTGTAGGAGATCAGGAGGTTGTTGCAGCCGCCTACGCCGCCCTGTGCACTCGGGCTGTTAACCATGATTCTGGAAACAGGCATGTCGGAGAACTTCATAACCATATCCTTATCTTCAGTGTGGATACTGAAAGTATGACCGATACCATGCTGGAGCAGTCTGTTGCACAGATCGTGAGCTTCTTTCCAGTTGTAAACTGTGTAGAACGCGATAACCTGAGTCAGCTTCTCATAGGAGAGCGGATAATCAGGGCCTACGCCATCCTGTTCACCAACGAGGATAACAGTACCTTCCGGTACAGTGAAGCCAGCTTCTGCAGCGATAACTTCTGCCTTGTGACCAACGAACTTGCTGTTCATGTTGTGAGTACCAGGCTTGAAGATGATGTTCTGAACCTTCTGAGTCTGTTCACGAGTCATGAAGTAGAAGCCCTGCTTCTTCATTTCCGCGATAACAGCGTCCTTGTTTGCTTCTTCACAAACGATGGACTGTTCGGAAGCGCAGATCAGACCCTGGTCGAAAGTCTTGGAAATCTTGATGTTCTGGACAGCCTGCTGGATGTTTGCAGTCTTTTCGATGTAAGCCGGGGAGTTACCAGGGCCTACGCCGATTGCCGGTTTACCTGCAGCGTATGCAGCCTTAACCATGCCAGGACCACCTGTCGCAACGATCAGTTTAACTTCCGGGCATCTCATGAGCCAGTTGGAAGCTTCCATGGAAGGATTTGTGATGATGCTGATTGTACCAACCGGAGCACCAGCTTCTTCTGCTGCTACTGCCATCAGTTCAGCTGCTTTGACGGAGCAGTTGAGAGCTGCTGGATGCGGAGCGAATACGATAGCATCTCTTGCCTTGATCGCACAGATGGCCTTGAAGATGATTGTAGATGTAGGATTTGTGGAAGGAGTGATACCCATAACAAGGCCTGCAGGATAAGCGATTTCGATGACCTGCTTTTCTTCGTCATCGCTGAGAACGCCCTGGCACTTCATGTCCTTGATCTCATTGTAGAACAGAGTGGAAGCCAGATGGTTCTTGAAAGTCTTGTCATAAACGTTACCGAAGCCAGTTTCCTTGTTTGCCATTTCAGCGAGCATTACTTTGTTTGCTTCAGCAACTCTTACCATGTTCTGAAGAATGAAATCGATCTTATCTTCAGAGAAAGTTGCGATTTCAGCAGCTGCTTTTGCGCCTGCTCTTGCCTTATCTCTTGCTTCCTGCAGTGACCTTAAATCACGATCGTATCTATCCATTGTTGAGCTCCTCTCTTCTGTCAGTATCCGTCTGACAGAATCTGTGTGCTATTTGTAATATTGTTTGAATGCTTCGATAAGCATCTTCTTATTGGCTTTTGAAATGTCGCGTCCCGTAAGACTGAAACCATTGAACCCGCGTGCCAGCTTGCGGAGTTCCGACACTCTCAGATCTGCAAGCGCAGTATCGAGTGCGTCAGGTCCCCCTGCAGCGACCAGCTGATCAATACTCTCACGGTCTGTTACCTGCGGCAGTTCTGCAGCGTTGACTGTGTCAGCTTCTCCGTCCGGCTCCGTTTCCGGTTCAGTGACCGCTTCCTCTTCAGGTTCCGGCTCTTCCTGTTCCGTCTCCGGTTCCTCCGGCTCAGGGACCGTCTCTTCTTCAGATTGCGGTTCTTCCTGTTCTTCTGCCGGGGCCGCCTCCGGTTCTGTCACAATCTCTTCCTCCGGCGGCGCCTCTTCCTGTTCCGGTGATTCCGGTTCAGGTTCCGACGCTTCCGGTTCCGGGACTGCTTCTTCCGCTGACGTCTCTGTGACCGGTTCCTGGTCCTCCGTGCCGGAAGGTTCTTCCGATGTTTCCGGTTCTGCTGTTTCTGCTTCTGCAGATTCTTCCGCTTCCTCTTCCACTTCCGGAGTTTCTTCCGTTTCACCGATGTTCTGAGCTTCAGCAGCCGCTTCCTCGGAAACGGTTACGGCTTCCGCCGTCTCTGCTGTCTCCTGAACTTCGTTTTCAGATCTGTTCTCTGCAGATATGACTTCTGATCCTTCGGTCTCTGCCTTCATCGCACCACCGTCATTGTCCGGGGATGGTTCTGGGTCCGGTGTGTGTGGTCCGGCAGATTTTTTTCCACCGCCGCCCTTCAGAACGACGCTGATTGAAGCATCAGGTCTCGGGATGACATTTTCAGATATAAGCGCTTTCGGACTGATCGCCCTTACGGCCGCCGCGCCTGCGTCAACCGCTGCCTTGACAGCGCCCACATCGCCTTCTACGACAACAGTTACCAGCCCGCCGCCAGCTTTCATATTACTGACCAGACGGACATCTGCCGCTTTCAGCATACTGTCCAGCGCCTCGATGGTGGCGATCATTCCTCTTGTCTCGATCATTCCGAGTGCTTCCATATCGTTTACTCCTTAAACTTTCCTGCCTGTACTGTCATCAGCTCGCGGCGTAGAAAGCTTTCATCTTGTCAGGAGATCCGAATGTCACCTGCACTCCCTCCGGGAAGAAAACTGTATCACCAGGTACTGCGGTATATTCTTTGTTTCCCACAGTCACTTTCAGTGTGCCTTCTACTACGTGGTAGATTTCCTGGCTTTCGGTCTTCCAGCCGAATCTGCACTTTTCAATGCTTATCAGGCCTGCGTTCATCCTGCACCCGTCATCAGCATTTACGATTTCCTGATAAGATACCTGATTGGCCGGATCATCCGTTTTCAGAGGTACAAACTGGACAGTCGCCCCGTCGACGATTTTCATTCCATTGACGTCCCTCTGATATGAATATGGTTTCACCGGCCCTTTAACGGGGGGGCAGTTTTCCGGATTCACACCGTTGAGAAGACCTTTGTCTTTCAGTATCTGTAATACTTTATAAACAACGTCTAAATCAATATTCGCATTGCCTGGAGCCGCTGAAGCAGCCGGTGCCGCAGGGGCAGCCGGTGCCGGTGTGGCCGCGGCCGGTGCATCACAGGCTGTGTTGCACTCTGTCTTTGGCGCGCCGCACGTATCGCAAGTCTCTCCTGTCGCAGGAGCGGACTCCTCAGGCTCAGGCTGTGGAGTGCCCACCGTAATCTCAATCCCCGCTTCACGGGCAGCGTCAACAGCTGCCGGTGTCACGATGGTATTGTCATCGATGTAAAGCACCTTTTGGCCACATGCTATCGAAGCTTCCACTTCAGCAGCGGTAACCAACTTTTTCATGCTTTTTCACACCCTTTCCTGTAATTTCTGCTGCAATTCGCGGATCTCAATTACAGAATGGAAGGTACCAGTCTGTCAGATGGGGAAGGAATTACTTCCGCGTCAACTACGAGACCTTTTGCTTCCGCAACTGCTTTACCCGCCTGTACGCCGGACTTAACTGCAGCTACATCACCTGTGAATGTGAAATAGGACTTTCCGCCGAGACCGTTGCCGAGTCTCAGTTCAATTGCATCTACTTCAGCTGCCTTCAGGATCTGGTCTGCGGCATAGATCATTGTTGAAAGTGAGAATGATTCAAAAATACCGAGAGCCTGGATTCTTTCAGGCATGGTTGCTCCGCTGATTGCAGGGAAAACCTGTAAGTTTACATTAGGAATTACCATAGAGTCTACATAGAACTCACCTGCGACTTCTTCGCCGAGTTCTATGGAAGCCTTTACGGCTGCTACATCGCCCTCTACGATTGCGATGTATTTACCCGGACATGTGGAACCAGCTGTTACGATGTCTACATCAGAAATCTTTACCATCTGGTCCGCTGTATAAATGCCGCGGGCTATGCTGTTGAATTCTACCATTCCGATCGATTTAGCCATCTTAACCCCTCCTTATTGTAATGTATTCCGGCGAAATATCGGTTACTGTGCCGGAGATGCTCGCGTGGATCGGAGCACTCAGCTTGCCTTCCGGAATTTTACCAATCATCTGACCGGCCTCAACATGATCGCCTACTGCTACGATTACTTCCGGAGCAGCGCCGACGTTCTGTCTGATCATAATCTTCACTTCTGGAATTTCTGATTCCGGGATTTCGATGAAAGGAGCTGGCTTATTGAACGGAGTGAGGCCTAATCTCGCAATGAGTCTCTTGCTCGGGATGAGTCTGTTCGGACGCATCGCAAGAGCCTTGAACTCAGTCTTTGTAGGCTTATATTTTACTCCCTGTTCCATCAGTTCAGCTTTGAGTACATCATTGGCTGATTTCGGATACAGACCGATCGGACAGGAGAAATATTCACAGAGTCCGCAGGAAGAACAGAGCTGAGCTGTTTCCTTCAGCTGGATGGACTTCAGATTGTAGTTCATGACTCTCATGGACATATGCGGCTGCAGATTGTGTCCGAGGAGATGTCTCGGGCAGAGATCTGTACACATACGGCACTGTTCGCAGGAAGTCTTGTCTACTCTGCGTGCAGCTTCGAGAGAGATGCTCTTTCTCCTGAAATGTCTGTGATCCTTCTTGAGAACAACATAAGCCTTGCTGTTCTTCTTAACACTTCCGCCGATTTCCTTCATCGGTCTGCCCATCATAGGACCGCCATCGATTACTCCGATGTTGGAGAAATCAGTGACACCAGCCATCTTGAGCATAGTTTCTACTGGTGTACCAACAGGTACCAGTGCAGTGAATCTGTTTGGTACATCGCCGACTACGGAACAGAACTTTTCTGTTACCGGCTTGCCTTCGGAAGCACGGTAGCAGTTATAGGATGTTTCCGCGTTGATAACAATGCATCCTGCAGCGATAGGAATCGCTGTTTCCGGTACAACTCTGCCTGTGAGCTCATGTACGATAACATGCTCGTCACCAGCAGGATAGATGTCCGGCAGAATGCCTACTTCCATATCGCCATCAAGACCATTCGCTGTGATTCTTTCACGAATCAGCTGAATGAGTTCCGGATGGCTTCCTTTAATTCCGATAATACCGTGATCCGCGTTTGCCACGTCCTTGGCAATCTTGAATCCCTTAACTAATTCATCCGGGTGCTGTGCCATGATAGCCTGGTCCGCGCGGCTTAATGGTTCACATTCCGCAGCGTTCATCAGGATATAATCGGCCTTTGACGCAAGTTTGACGTGTGTAGGGAAACCTGCTCCGCCTGCGCCTATAACGCCCGCATCCTTTATCCTCTCAAGAAGATCCATTAATTTACAACCTCCTGATAATTAAAACTCGCAGTCATCATCAATTATGCCGACAATCGCGGCATCAACAGGAATACTGTCATTCCCCACCATACGCCTCGCGGATGTTCCGAGAACCAGGAGAACCCGATCTCCGATCCCGGCGCTCAGTGTGTCGACAGCTACCAGTCTGCGACCGTCGTCAGTGCCTCCTCCTATGACCTCTGTCAGCATGAACTTCAGTCCGGTAAGCGACTCCGACTTACGGGTTGACCAGATATTATCCAGTACTTTCGCTGTGATCATTGAAAATCTGTTTCCTCCAGTCTTTCCTTAATCGCTTTCATCGCAGTTTCCACTGCAGCCGTTTCACCGAATATCGCCAACATGAGCATATGCTGAGGGCAGTTGCCCTTGATGTCCTCTACCGTTACACCTGTACTTTTCTGGGCCGCGTCGGACGCGACGATCATTTCGATCACCTTGCCCTGAATCAGTCCGACAGCATCGATGTTTTCCGGCGTGACATCACGCGGTGACCCCTTTCGTCTGTACAGGATATCGATAGTTCCCTGTGATGGATGCTTGATAATCCGCATGTCCATACCGGTGACTCCTTTTCCTAATAAAGAATTTCATCCCCACAGCTGAGAGCGATGCCCAGCGGGGTAACAAACATAGGGTTCTTCGGCTTGAAAGTCGGGATACCTGTCTGTTTCTCGACAATATCCTCAATTCCTGTCAAGCAACTTGTCCCTCCAACGAGAACGATCTGATTGACATCGCGTCCTTTGATATGGTAATTGATGATGGACGCTACTTTTTCTACGACCGGTTTGAGTACCGGCAACAGTTCCCGATGATGTGCAGGATCTCTCTTGTACTCATCGGCTTTTCCGAATTCCATCTGATAGGCGCCTGAAATCACCAGCGAGAAGTGGGTCCCTCCCGTCGGTTCATCAGCGATATATACTACCTCGCCATTCTCGAAAATCGAAATGCCAGTGGTTCCTCCGCCGATATCAACAACGGCTCCGTTCTGCAGGTTCAGCAGATTGTTCGCTGCTGTTGACTCGTCCTGAAGATTTGTCAGCTCAAAGCCCGCTCCCTGAACTACATTTTTGACAGCGCCTCCATCCAGCGTATCTGTGCCGGGTGGGATGGCCGCTGCCGCGTAAAGCAGCTCAGTATCGAGTTCTTCTTCAATCTGACTCTTCATATCGCGTACGATTCTGACAGCACCTATATAGTCAACAACCATCCCGTCCCGGACGACATCCGCGTACAGATACCGGCCCGCCACCGGACGTTTGTTTTCGTCAAGTACTGCAACCACAACGCATGCAGTTCCGAGGTCAACGCCCACATAATACTTTGAGGACTTTTCCCTGATCGGATGTTTGCATACCTGTTCAAAATCACTTACAAACTGGTCGCAGAAATCAAATGTGACTTTTGAGTCATCTGACATCATTTTCCTCCGACCTCTTCGCTCATAAGATGCGATAAGGTGTTGATAATCTGATTGAGTCTGGCTGATACAATCATATACTCTTTCCGGTCTTCTGTGGCTTTCTCATTCACTTCCTCTGCCAGAAGCTGCACACTGCACCTCAGTTTATTAAGAAGGAGAATTTCTCTTCCATTCGGTAACTGCATGTGGAAGCTTGTGACTTCGAACGGATCCTTTTTCTCTTCGGAAAGCTCTGCCGTTGAAACAGCGCCTCCCTTTTCAGGATCCAGGTCATGAGGAATCGCCGTGCCGTTCTGTAATGCTTTGCTGAGTGCGGTGAGCTGCTCACACAGGGTCATCAGGCTCTGGTCAAGCAGGACATTGAGACTCAGCAGTTCCTGCCCGGCAAGTAAAAACTCTGCTTTTACTGCCTTGAAGCTGAGCAGAAGCATTTTGTCATCACATGGTTCAAAGACACTGATCTCTGCCGGTGGCATGGTGATCAGCGGCTCTGTCCCTTCTTCCTCCGGCGGGTCCCCAGAATCGACAGAATCGACTGGTTCGACCACTTCCGGTTCCGGATCCACTGGTTCAGGTTCCGGCTCTTCCACCGGAACCCTGACGGTTCCGATTTCGATCGGTTCCTCACCCTGGATCGTGATCACAGGCGGCCTGACCGGCTTCCTGACTTCTTCCTCCGACAGCCTGTTCCGAATCACTTCGGCCGCTGTCCTGAGCTCGTCCTGGCTTTCGCTGTAATAATGTCCCTGTACGACTGTATTGTTTGCGAAATCGTCAGTAGACTTGATACCGCGATCGGATAAAAACTGACGTGCTCCCGGAGTCAGTCTGGTTCCCGGTTCTACTTCGTAGGTTGTGAAAGGATGGATCCGATAAATATCACGAAGTTCAGACTCAGTGACGAATTTCATATCCTCCTCCTTTTACGTGCCTTTCGTATGAATGAGCGCCGGCGCGTATGTTCCATATTTTCATATACAACACAACTGCTTCGTAAGATCAGCCGCCGTGTTGCGAATCACGACGACAGAAGCATTCCGTCGGCCTCTTCAGTGAGTCATGGTTCTCTCACCCCGGCGTTCCCAGGCCTGAAAGCGGAGCATGCCGAAGCACTCTCCACGCCCGATCTGAAAACTGAGTTGCGATACCGGACTGAAAAACACATACCTCTCCTTTTATCCACCATCTTCATTATAATGGATGTGGCATTTTGTGCAAGATGAAAATCCTCCGCGACAGATTATTTAATTTTTAACAGAGAAACGCATTCATTATATTCAATTTTTTTTCATGATACAGTGTGTTTTATTTTTCGTACAACATCTATTTTTGCACCAACAAATAGTTGTCTAAGCCTTGTTATTCAAGCGGTGGCATCATTTTTCACACCTGCGTCATCCTGACGTGGCACAGGAAAGAGTGTCACAGGAAATGATTGTAATTTTTTTTGCCAGATTCCGCTTCCTGTATTATACTTTCAGGGTAATACAAATTTTCAGAATCTGTCTGAAAATCATCCCCGGTATTCTCATCACGACTTACCGTTTATCAATCAGCCAGTTTAAGGAAACTGATTTACTCAAAAAATCACCTTTCCAAATGCCGATCAAAAGACAAATGTAATGGATTTTATGATTAAATGGCAATTACCAATTCAGGAGGTATTTTAACGATGGAACTGAACTATGATTCTGACCGCATCTATATCAATCATCCCCAGAACGGCAATCCCGTCGCGGAAATCTTTTTCCCGGAGGAAGCGGACGGGATCCATAATATCACCCATACGGTGGTCGATAACAATCTCCGCGGCAGCGGCATCGCGGGGCTGCTGACCCTGGCCGTAGCGGAGAAGCTCCGTAAAGAAGGAAAAAAGACGCGCCTGACCTGTTCCTACGCAGTCAAATGGTTCGCGGAGCATCCTGAATACAGTGATGTTGTTGAGACTGAGCCCATGAAGAGAGACGAATAAGTGTATACAAAACCTGAGTTCTGGTTCGGCGATCGGAGCGATCGTTCAGAATCATATGCGAAAGCGCTGCTTCTTATTTTATCAAAGTTCTGGGGACTCTTTTCAAAACGCACAACGTTTTGAAAAGAGTCCCCAAAACAAAGGTTCTTCCGCAGGCATTAGTACATTCTGTCATTCTGAGGAGCGAAGACAGAAAGAACCTTTTCTGTGAATTAAACTGGCCGTTTACTGAACAGTAAGCAGTATCAAAAAATGCTTCTTTTTTTTTCATTTTTTTATTGACATTTCCCGCACATATGTGTATTATATATTTCAGTTGTTTGAGCACGTATGGCGGAATTGGCAGACGCGCACGGTTCAGGTCCGTGTGGTTTCACGACCATGGAAGTTCGAATCTTCTTACGTGCACCAACTCAAAACCCTGTCTCTTAAGAGACAGGGTTTTCTTTTTCCATACGACAAAACCCGCGGAAGCTGACGCTCCGCGGGTTTTTCTATCTTCTCATAATTCATGTCTGCTCATTAAGTCCCCGTCGGACTTAATAATGCAGGCAAAATAATAGAAGCCTGCATTCTGCGCGGTTACACGACAGAACCTGCCCATTCCAGCGCCTGAGGTTCTCCGACCGGTTTATTAAAGGTCATACTGAAAGAAGAACCTCCGGCAGTCCAGGTGACCAGACTGATCTGATCTTCGCTGCCGCCTTCCAGGGTATAGATGCCATGCTGTTTTCTGTATTCGTAGCTTCCGCTCTCACTGTTCAGAATGGAAGCACCTGCCGATGTACGGTACAGCACCGCGTCATCTCCATTGGTATAGGTGATCTGAGCCGTAATGCCCCAGATCACTTCAATCGAGGAAACGGTCCATCCCTCCGGAACCGGCGACACGAGTTTCGGCTGATAGCCCATGACTTCCGGCAGCTGGTCCGTTTCATCCAGTTCTTTCACCGGACGGGTACTGTCAAAAACGTAGGAAGGCCCCGGATCGGGATCCGACGCTTCTGTCTGTTGCTGTGGTTCAGGAGTCTGGAGATTTTCTCTTTCATCCTGAATCCCTGTCCGGACTTCCTCCGACGGTCCGCTCTCTGTTTCCGGCGATACCGAAGAAATATCGCCGCTCTCCGGAGAAGGATCACTTTCGGAGGAAGAACCTGCCGACGACTGCACCGGAGGCGCTGAAGAAATGACCCTGCCGGTCCCGGCTGTCCCGTCGGAAGAGGTATTTCCGGAAGAAGCTCCGGTTCCTCCGGTTCGGGCAGTCCCTCCCGGCTGTGCCAGCGGGACAGGAGCGTCAGAAAGAGCCTCGGCCGCATCTGAGTTCCCCTGCGCCGCGTCCGGCGCCTCTGATACCGCCTTCGGCTCTGACTGAGGCGTAGCCGTTTCCGTCCTGTCTACAGTATCCGGTTTCACAGACGCTTCTCCCGGTACGGTGACATCACTGTTTCCATCCGCGCTGTCCTGCTCCGGTATTTTCCGTTCAGAAGATCCTGCCGGACGGATTCCCCTGTCCGCCGGCACCGCTTCTGAAGCCGCTTTTACCGGTATCTCCGAAGTGAGAGACATCCCATCTCCGGAGCCGGGTCTCAGGATCTGCTGCCCGGCTTCACTGTTCATGGTAAAGACTCCCACAGCCAGGACAAAGCAGGCCGCGATACTTGCCGCGTATTTCCCGAACGCGGCGGTAATGACTTTTCCTCTGCGCGCCAGCCCGCCTGGCAGATCACGCAATACAGGCGTTTTTTCTGTGGATCCGGCCGGTACTTCAGACAGGAATTCCCCGTTTTCCTGCTCTGCATCCCCCAGCCCGGCCAGGATCCGGTCTGTCATATCCAGAGGGATATCCATCTCCAGACTGTCCAGCGCCTGACTGTAAAGAGCTCCCCAGTCTTCAGGAGCCGCGG
The DNA here is from genome assembly GCA_946541285.1 of uncultured Clostridia bacterium. Taxonomy (GTDB): domain Bacteria; phylum Bacillota; class Clostridia; order Peptostreptococcales; family Anaerovoracaceae; genus RUG708. The sequence continues at coordinate 4,996 of CAMNJG010000011.1, read as the reverse complement.
AAAACATCCCCCTGTTTTCCACTTCCATTTTTTCGTCTTTCATGGTTCTCCCTCAGAAGGCTGCTCCTTCATCCACCAGCATTTTTTCCAGCATCGCTCTGGCTCTTTTCAGCAGAGATCGTATCGTCGACTCCTTTTTCCCCAGGATTCCCGATATCTCCGCCACGCTGGCATCCTCATAGTAAAATAAATGAATCACTTCTCTGTACTTCTCCGGCAGCGAACAGACCGCTTCATAAACCGCGATTGCCTCTTCAGGGATCCCCTTTCCCTCCAGGCTCTCCGGGATCTCACCTCCCTCGTGAGACCGGGAACGCAGCATGTTTTTGCAGAGATTGGCCGCGACCGTCAGAAGCCATGCTTTCTCGTGATTCTCGTCTTCAAATGTCTTCCGGGACTGCAGATAACGGATCATCGTCTCCTGAAGAACATCCTCTGCATCTGCGCGATTATGCAGATACGACCAGGCCAGATGCATAATTGCTTTTCCGTAGCGTTGCAACGCTTCTTCTGTTTTCCTGCGTTGAGTATCCACGTGCTGACCTCCAGTGATCTGCGTCCGCCTCTCCCCTCAGGCCGGACTGACAGCTACCGGATATCGATGGCAAATCCGCTCCGCGTCCGCCCCTGCGGGTCCCCCTGCCCGCGCGTACGCCATGCTGAATCCATACCGCCGGAAAACCGTATGTTCTCCCGCAGTGTTCTGCACCACCGGACAGAGGCTCTGATTGACAAAACAGCGCGGCTGCCGGTCATGACTGCCTGTTCCATGGTGCGACCATTCCGAAACAGGTGTACGATGATCCAGTGTGTGATCTGCCTTTTCCCATCAGGGGAACTCTGTGAAGCTCCCTGAGGTTTTCTGACCTTTCATAAATATACACACTTCAGGGCAGCAAAAAGTTGCACTGTTTTTAAAAAAATTTTCTGTTTTTTGTATTGTCGCGGAAACCCCTGGAAATACAGGATTTTGCGACATTTTTCTTTTGCTCTACGCGATGATCCCCAGATGTGTCAGGAGAATGCGGAGGCCGATGATCACAAGAAGGACCCCGCCGGCAATCTCCGCCCTTTTCCGGAAGATCGTCCCGAACACACTTCCGATTTTCACGCCGGCAGCGGAAAAAAGAAAGGTCGTGATGCCGATCGCCGCGACCGCGGCCCAGATGTTTACATTCAGAAAAGCCATCGACAGTCCGGCCGCCAGGGCGTCGATACTGGTCGCCACCGCCATCAGCATCATGGACACCGGAGCGAACGATCCGTCGTCCGCCTCTTCGTCCTTGCCCCACAGACTCTCACGGATCATATTCAGTCCGATCCCTGCCAGGAGCGCAAAAGCCACCCAGTGATCATATTTCTCAATATATGACGCGAAAGCACTCCCGGCAAAATATCCCAGCAGCGGCATCAGCATCTGGAAGCCTCCAAACCAGAGGCCCGCGGAAATCATATATTTCCATTTTATCTGGCTGCAGGCCATCCCTTTACAGATGGATACCGCGAAGGCATCCATGGACAGGGCAACCCCCAGAAGAAAGATTTCAAAATAACTCATTTCCCAATTTCCTGTTCCTGTCTCTCTGTTCGCCCTGATTTTTCTGCAGGACAGCGCGAAAGCTCCTTTCTCATTTCCAGGCGAGCGCTGCCGCCAGATCCGGTATTCCTCCACCACCGGTTGTGTCCTGCAGCGCAGCGACCGGCTTCAGAGTTTTTTTAAGAATATCTGCAGTCTCCAGCACTGTACGGGACCAGGATGAGGAATACACCATGGCCGCAGCGGCTGTGACCATCGGTGCCGCCATGGAGGTCCCCGTCATAAACGCCAGCTGTTCTCCGGACGCGATACTCAGAATATCGGTGCCCGGCGCGGCCATGTCGACGCTGGCCCTTCCGTAATTGGAAGTATAATGCAGATTACCGGAAGCATCCAGATTGGCGACAGACAGGATATTATCCAGCGAATAGGAAGCCGGGTAGCAGGGTTCCTGATCAATATCCCTGCCTTTTTTTGACGGGTCCTCACTGTTGCCTGCTGCCGTGATAAACAGCATGCGGGAATTTTTCATCGTTTTATAAAGCAGATAATCATTGACACCGGTACCCAGGCTGAGATTACAGATCACGGCCCCGTTCTGTTCCGCGTACTGGATGGCTTTCATAATCGACAGCGTCGTTCCTTCTCCGCCTTTTCCTCCCAGCGCTTTCAGAACCATCAGACGGATATTGCTGTAATCCGCGATTCCGCTGATCGAGGTTGCATTGGAAGCCGCCACCATGGAAGCCGCGCAGTGCGTACCATGCTCATCTTCCGCTGTACCGGCGTAGATCTGACGATTATTGCTGTAAAAATTCCATCCCCGTACATCGTCCACGAAACCATTCCCGTCATCATCCAGTCCGTTCCCGTCGGTTTCATCTTCATTCGTCCAGATACTGGAACGGATTTCGGGATTTTCGTATTCAACGCCCGTGTCGATCAGCGCGACAACGGCCGGCCGTTTGGCCCGATACGCAGCCCATGCTTCCGGCGCGTTGATGTCGATATCCACCTGTGGGACCACTTCCGCGCCAGCTCCGGTAAAGGTTCCATTGTTCACGAGTCCCCACTGTAAGTAATAATACGGGTCTGCAGGAGACAGAGGATGCGGCTGAGCAATGCTGAATTCAGCCCTCTCACGCAGATACTCCGTCATGGCCTGCGCTTCCTCCGGCGCTCCGTAAAAAACCGGCAGTGACGAAGAAACGGATGAAAATGCCGGAGTGGTCTCAACCGCATCGGCGGAATAGGAAAAGTCCGGCTGATACACTTCCACGGAAGGATCTTCCTCCAGGCGTGACAGGAGTGTTTTCAGTTCCTCCCTGGAACTGCACGGAATCAGGCGTACGCTTCCGTCGGTGTACAGGACCAGCACCTCGTTCTTATCATAATCAGACAGAGAATAGATGGTTTTCATTCCTCTGTAATCGGACCGATCATCCTGCAGTGTTGCCATTTCACCGGCTGTCAGATCCCGGTTCTCTGTACTGTCCGCAACATAGATATTCGCGGCAGTCGTATGGAACATCAGTAATGCCGCAGCCAGGCAAATCATCAGCCTGCCCGGTAGTTTTTTCATGGTTTCCCCCTTCTGAATCTGACAGGAAACCCTGTCAGGAAATTCGAAAAACAGATTCTGTTGAATACACAGATACTGTTTATTATACTACACTTCACCCTGTTCTGTCAGCCATGCCACATGGTATGCTCCCGGCGGAATGGCGGGATCCTGCTGATAGCGGATGTTCAGGCCCGGATAATGTTCTTTAAAATAAATCCTGTTTTTTTTCCGGTGCCCGATCATATTGGAAAAAGAAGCCGGATGCGCCCGGAACCGGACTTCTCCTTCCGTTTCCCCGGCAAGCTGTGTCTCCAGATCCTCTCTGGCGATTTCCGATTCCACCAGCTGGCGGAACGCAGGATGATATCCGCCGACAACAGTTCCGTCTCCGTTCCGGATGAGATCCGTGCTTTTCAGTCCTACGCGGATCACCTGTATCCCTGCCCCGGTCAGTTTCCGGTACATATCTTTGACAGTGCGCACCGTTTCCATCAGATCCGGCGGCTGATACTGGCCTGCCTCATACATATGAAAAAGAGCCGTGTCCCGGATGATGACCGTCGGGTAAATCCTGGCGATCTCCGGCGCGACGCGTATCGTCTGTTCTGCAGATTGTATACATTTTTCATAAGAATCTCCCGGCAGCCCGGTCATGAGCTGGATCCCCAGCTGAAATCCGTACTGACGGATCATTTCCGCGGCGCGGAACACCACCGCCGCGTCATGGCCCCTGGCGGCACGGCGGAGGACCTCCCCGTCAAAAGACTGTACCCCCAGTTCGATAATATCGGCTCCATATGCCGCAAGCTGCTCCAGAACCGGCTGAGTAATACAGTCCGGCCTGGTGGACAAATGAATTTTATCCACCAGGCCTTCCTGTTTATACTTCTGCGCCAGCGCCAGCCAGGACGCCTGCTGCTCCAGGGGAATTGCCGTAAAACTGCCTCCGTAAAAAGCAATCTCCACCGTGCGGATGTCCGGATTCTTCCGGATGGTGGCGAGATGGCGGAGGATCGTGTCTTCCGCGTCATCCACTGTCGGGATTTCCGTCCGGGCTGTGATCGCTTTCTGATTGCAGAATACACAGTCATGGGGACAGCCGGCATGCGGGATAAAGATCGGAATGATCGCGTGTGTTTTCATGATTCTGTCCCGAAGATCCGGTCTCCCGCGTCTCCCAGTCCAGGACAGATATACGCGTCGTCATTCAGGCCCCGGTCCACCTGGGCGACATAAAGCTGTACGTCCGGATGCGCCGCGTGAAAACGCTCGATGCCTTCCGGTGCCGCCAGTATGGACATGAACTTGATATTGCGTCCGCCCTTTTCCTTGATCAGGCTGACTGCGCCGACGGCAGAGCCACCGGTCGCCAGCATGGGATCCACGACCGTGATGATCCGTTCTTCCAGCGCGCCCGGAAGTTTGCAGTAATATTCATGAGGTTCATGAGTCTCTTCGTCACGGAACAGACCGATATGGCCGACCTTGGCGGCCGGTACCAGTGACAGGATCCCGCTGACCATCCCCAGTCCGGCCCGCAGGATCGGCACGATCGCCAGTTTCCGGCCGCTGATGACCGGCGTCATACAGACTTCCACCGGGGTCTCGACTTCGATTTCTTCCGTTGGCAGATCGCGGAGCGCTTCGTACCCCATGAGAAGCGCGATTTCCCCGACAATGCTGCGGAATTCATTGGTTCCGGTCTCTTTATCCCTTAAACGGCTGATCTTATGCTTGAGAAGCGGATGATCCAGTACAAATACGTTTTCCATTTTTTCATACATAACAGACAGCTCCTTTTTTATAAAACTCCCGTGAATCGATTACAGTTCAGTGGCCAACCAGAATCATATGAGAAAACGCTGCTTATAACAGTATCACAGTTTTGGGGACAG
>CAMNJG010000010.1 GCA_946541285.1 uncultured Clostridia bacterium | reverse complement strand
TCAGCCGGAAACCGGGGAAACTGCCTGGCTTCCGGCTGTTTTTGAACAATAAAGGTATATCCGGAAAAGCAGTATGAAACAGAGGGTAAAAGTATGTTTTCATCCGAAAATCTGAGTAATGTCCTGCGGTCCGTCACTTCCTGGCTGCAGGTACCGGTAATCGTGGTCCTTCTCCTGATGCTGATGGCAACCATTGTACTGGGAGGCTCCCTGATCGTGGAGTTTTTCTCCACCCGCCGGAAGCTGACAGCGAATCTGCCGGAACTGGTCGATGAACTGAAAGCGCATCGGGGACGCCTGGAATCTGTGGTACGGCGTTCCGGCCTGATGAAGCGCCAGAAAGCGGCGCTGCTTGAGGTCATCCGCCATAAAGAGCTGACTCCCTCTATGCGGGAATCTCTGGCAGCGGAGTTGTTATATGAAGAAAAAGTTCACTTTGACACCTGTGTCAGCTACAGTGATGTCATCGCGAAACTGGGACCGATGTTCGGGCTGATGGGGACACTGATTCCTCTGGGGCCGGGGATTATCGCCCTGGGCCGTGGTGATACCCTGACGCTGTCCCAGTCCCTGCTGATTGCTTTTGATACGACAGTTGCGGGACTGGTAGCCGCGGCGGTCTGCTATGTGATCTCAGCCATCCGGAAAAAATGGTATGCCGGATATCTGTCAGGGCTGGAAATGTGTATGGAGTGTGTCGTGGAACTGGAAAGTGAGAAGACTGCCGTTTCAAAAAAGGCAGGAAACAGAGCAGATGGTGAAAGTGCGGGAGGCATTGACTGGTCACTGCACAGAAAAACCGGAAAGGAGGCAGAGGAGCCATGCGCAGACGATACGGAAATATGAGACTGAACGTCCGTGACGAAAAATCGGAGGACATCAATCCGATGGAGGGTGTGGCCAATCTCGTGGACGCGATGCTGGTCCTGGCCTGCGGCCTCATGCTGGCGCTGATCATCAACTGGAACGTGGATGTGGGCAGTGCCGGCACAACCGTGGAACTGGAACAGGATCAGGAGGTTTCGGAACTGTCAGGCAGTGGAAATGGCCAGGTATCCGAAATGCAGAGCGGTTACGAAGAGATGGGAATGGTTTACCGGGATCCGAAAACCGGAAAACTGTACATGGTTTCCGACGGATCCGCGGAAGAAGGTGACGGAAATGAAGGCTGATCAGAAGTGTGGAACGGATAAAGTCAGCAGATGGATCACGGCAGTGCTGGCTTTACTGATGATCCTGACGGCAGGCGGACTGCTCAGTGGCTGCGGACGGGCTGATATTTCCGCGTATGAGAAGCAGGAAATTACCGTGCGCGGCCTGAAGGACAGTGATTTTACCATCACTCCCGCGGATCTGCTGGAGATGAAGTGTGTCAGCCGCCAGGATACCGGTGCCACAGAAAAAGCAGGAACCGTGAAGGCTTACGGGCCGCTGCTTTCCACCTTCCTGGAGGAATACGGATATACGGTTGAGGATCTCGACCGGGTACGGTTTCTCTGCAAGGATGATTACAAATCTGTGCTGAAGGATGAATATCTTACGGATTATGACATTATTCTGTCGGCGGCAGCCGGAAAGGAACCCCTGGCAGAAAAGGAGCAGCCGCTGCGGATCCTGGTGCCGGAGGCGGAATCTTCCAAATGGGCTTATGGCATTACAGAGATCGAATTTGTCCTGAAGGAATAGTCAGGATGACACGCAAATGAGGGAAACGGAGAAATGAACATAAAAGTGTGCCGCTGCCGCGTGATCACGGCTGTTCTGATCCTGGCACTCCTGATGCCAGTTGCACTGAGTGGCTGTGCCGCGCCGGCCGTGCGGGAAACGGTTCCTGTACGGAGTTTTACGGATTCCGCCGGCCGGACTGTGGAGATTCCGCAGGAGATCAGTTCGATCGCGCCTTCCGGGACCTACGCGCAGATGTTTCTCATCACGCTGTGTCCGGACAGGCTGATTGGTCTCAGTGCCGCGCTGACCCGGAGCCAGAAGGCCTTTCTGCCGGAATCCCTGGCAGAGCTTCCGACCTTCGGACAGTTTTACGGAGGATCCGGAACGGTGAATTATGAAGCGATCATCGCGGCAAAGCCGGATGTGATCATTGATATCGGAGAAAAGAAAGAAACCATTGTGGAGGATATGGACGGGATTCAGGAGAAAACCGGCATCCCGGTCATTTTCCTGGAATCCTCCCTGGCCAACGTGCCGGAGACCTATACCACACTGGGAGAGGTGACCGGGGATACAGAGAGAGCCGGTGAACTGGCAGAGTATTGCCGTGGGGTCCTGCAGAATGTTTCTGAAATCACAGCGTCACTGAGTGAGGAAGAGCATGTCCGTGTATATTCCGGAGACGGGGAATTCGGTACCGAAGGCAGCCCGGCCGGATCCGTACACAGTGAGGTCATGGATCTGCTGGGGGCAGTCAATGTGGCACAGCTTTCAGAATATACTGCTTCCGGAAAAAAAGAGATTCCGATGGAACAGATCCTTCGATGGGATCCGGAGGTGATCTTTCTGACAACCGATGCCAATTACGATGAGATCTATCAGGATGAAAAGTGGTCTTCCGTACAGGCGGTCAGGAATCATCGGGTGTATGAGGTTCCTTCCGCGCCGTATAACTGGATTGACCGCCCGCCTTCCGTACAGCGGATTCTGGGCCTGCTCTGGATGGGGAATCTGCTGTATCCGGAGAGGTACGATTATGACATGGCTGAAAAGGCACGGGAATACTACCGGCTTTTCTATGGTTATGACCTGTCCCGGAAAGAGGCGGAGCAGCTGCTGGCAAATTCCACTCTGGCGGCAGGTGAAGAGCGTGGAAAGTGAAGCAGAAAACAGGAAAGAGGGATCACAGCAGGGAATGATGAACGAAGAAGGAAAGATACGCCATCTTTTTCTGACAGGACCGGTGCAGACAGGGAAATCCACCATTATCCGGCGTTTCCTGAAGACAACAGGGCTGCCGCCGGAACAGCTGGGAGGTTTTCTGTCTGCTGTCCGGGAGGAAGCGGATGGGAAGAGCCGGGTGCATCTGGTACGGCCCGGAGTGGATGAGACTCTGGATGAGCAGAACTGTATCATGATCCGGCAGCCCGGACGGCGGGAGAAGCGGGAGTTTCCACTGATTTTTCCGGAAGTATTTGACCGCAGGGGGGTGGAACTGCTCCGTCCGGAGGGAAACCGTGCGCTGATCCTCATGGATGAACTGGGCTTTGCGGAAGAGAAGGCACCGCTGTTTAAGAAAACGGTCCTGGAGACTCTGGATGGGGAAATTCCCGTCCTGGGCGTCCTGAAAAAATGGTCCGGGGAGTTTCTGGGACAGGTGGCAGCGCACCCGCGGGTCACCGTACTGGAGATCAACAGGGACAACCGTGAGGACATTTTCAGCCTGATGGCGTTTGTCTGGAAGATTAAGGAGACAACATGAAAAAAATAACCGCGCTTACGCTGGCAGTCCTTCTGGTATTGGGAGCACTCCCTATGACAGGTCTGACAGGATTACAGAGTGAAGCCAAAACCATCGCTTCCGCGAAAGGAGAAAACATTTTCCTCTATGCGGAGGATACTTCCGGGAAACCGGTCCTGATCGATATTCTGAAACTGGAGGATCTGAAAAAAAACGCCCATGGACAGGACAATGGCGACAATTATTATTATTCCTCCACCGACAATTATCCGACAACACAATACTGTGAAGCAAAAGGTGTGACGATCGATGAACTTCTGGCATCCGCTGCGGAAGACAGTGAGTATGCTGGCGCGCAGGATCTCCATTTCCGCGCGGGCGACGCGGTTTCCTTCATGGCGACAGACAGCTACGGGAACTATACCCGTACCTGGAGTTATGAGGAACTGTGCGGACCGGAGCGATACTATTTTGAAAAAATGTATGATCCGGAACATGGCTGGAAATCCTCCTGGGAGATGGCCGGGGAGGATACCTCCAAATTCGGGATAGATCTGGAAACCTATAACACAAAATATAAAGAAAATGACGTGAATTACGCGGACAAAAAGGCCGTGCTGGAGAACGGTGTGAAAATGCCGGTATTACTGGCCACGGAATCTTTTTCCGGCCGGACGACGACAGAAACCCTGGTGGCATCCACAGAAGCCGGTATCGCCGCGCAGATCGCGGCCAATGGCGGCAGGGTGTCCGGTTCACTGAAAAACATGCTCAGTGACGATACCGCGCTGCGCCTGTGTATCCCGATGTCGGAAGCAGACCTGATGTCGGCGCACCGTACCGCGTATGACAATTTCAAATGGGTGTATAACCTGAAACTGAAAATGGCGGACAGCCGTCTGCAGGCCCGGGGAAATGTTGCGGAACCACGGGCGGACTTTTCACAGTCCGGCAATACACTGACGATTTCCCTGAGCTGTGAAACACCGGGAGCATCGATTTATTATTCCTTCGATGGCGCCCCGCAGCAGCTTTACACCGGTCCTGTTTCCTATGATACAGAAGGAAAGGATCTGACCGCGAATCCGGTGACGGTCTATATGACTGCCGTAAAAGAAGGTTATGAGGATGCCGGCGTGGTCACCGCGAAATATCCGCAGTCCGGAGTTGTTTTCAAGTCCATGTACAGCGCGATGACCGGACAGGAGCTGGTTTTCGAGGCAGAGAACGGTGTCACCGACGCGGACTGGAATGACTGGACTTCTTCCATTCTGGGCATTACGCTCAAAACGCCGTCCGGAAGTTCCTATACAGCGGTGGATGCCGGTCAGTACCGGATCGATTCACAGAAAAAGACGCTGACCTTTGCGGCAGATCTGGCCCGGGAACCGGGGGCATACTCCTTTATTGTCGCGTCGAAAGGATTCGCGAACAAACGACTGTCGGTGTCGCTGAAAAACGCGGCGCCGGAACTGAAAGATGTTACCGCGGTCCTGGGAGAAGCAGTGACGATCTCGTTTGATAACACAGATTACCAGAACAGCGCGTACCTGTATATCCAGCCGGAGAACGGTGAAAAACAGCTGATTTCCACCGGTTATGTGGATCGTTCCGTACCGGGGAAGATGACGGTAAAGGCAGAGTGGTTCGCGACAGAATCCTGTCCGGTGAAGAAGGCCGGGAAATATACGCTGGAAGTCATGAATAATTCCTTTGCTCCGGTTTCCAGGACACTGACACTGACGCTGACCGAACCGGGACGCTTCCTGGATGTGCCGGAAAATACTTGGTTCGTGGAAGCGGTCAACTGGGCTGTCGACCAGAAGGTGTTTAATGGTGTTTCGGATACGGAATTCGCGCCGGACCGGAGCATGAACCGGGCGATGTTCGCGACAGTGCTGTGGCGCATGAACGGCAGTCCGAAGCCGGAAAAAGCAAACGCGTTTACGGATGTCAGAGCGGAGCAGTGGTATACGGACGCCGTTACCTGGGCAAATGAAAAAGGTTTCATCACCGGCTATGGTGATGGGCTGTTCGGTACGGAGGATTCCGTGACCAGGGAACAGATCGCCGCGATTCTGTTCCGGTATACATCTCAGGACCCGGAGAAAAAAGAATCCGCGGCAGTGCGTGGTGACCTTAGCGCATTTAAGGATCGTGAATCGATTTCTTCATGGGCGGAGGAAGCCATGAGCTGGGCAAACGGGATCCGTATGATCAACGGGATGGGCGACAGCCTGCTGGCTCCGCAGGGACTGGCTACCAGGGCACAGGTCGCGACCATGCTGATGAACTACAGCAAACTGGATCATCCGGACCAGCCATAATCAGATTGCACATACTGCATATGCAGATAATGCCGGTTGGATAATCTGCAGGAGGTGGCGGAATGAAAAAGAAGAAAATCAAATGGTACCGTATTTTTCCGGGTCTTCTGGGACTGCTCCTGATCCTTCTGCAGTTCCTGCCGTCGGCATTCGCGCTGGACGATGATGCCTACGATGGTTACGCGGCGGATACGCTGACCGTGGAAGTGGGCTATTTTGGCGGCCCGTACTATGAAAAAAAAGTGTTTACCCTGGATGAACTCAGGGAACTGGCCACAGTAAAGCAGGATTATACGTTTATCGACAATATGCCTTCTGTCATCATTGATCATGTGGTGGGGGTTCCCCTGGAGGATCTGATGAGAGAATCCGGTATTGATTCCAACTCCATCGAGATTTTCCGCTTCTGGACGGTGGACAAGACCACGGATTACTATACGCAGTTTACGAAAAAAGAGCTGCTGGATACGCCCCGCTATTGCTATTACAGCCTTCCGGACAATTTCGACAGCGAGGAAGGAGTCGGCCTTGAGGGCGCGGATGCCCTCGCGGAGCCGGTTCCGACGGTGATCGCGGTGGAAGATGACTGGAACCGCTGTATCCAGGGGGCGGAATTCGGTGGAGACTTTACCGGACTGAACGCTTCGACGCGTTACCGCCTGATCTACGGACAGGTGGATACTTCAACCAGGACAGCCCAGCGCTCCGCCAAATGGATCCATAAGATCGAGGTGACGCTGGGCGGTGCGCCTTCGATCACGGTGGATACGATGGATCTGGAGATGGAAGTCGGCAGTGTCCGCAGGGTCAGTGCCCAGTATCATGCCGCGGACAGCGCCATTGAAGCGGGGGCCGGCGCATCGATCCAGTGGAGTTCCAGTGACGAATCTGTGGCGACTGTAGACCAGGACGGAAATGTGACAATGGTGGGAGAAGGATCCGCGGTGATCACGGCATCTTCCGGCAGTACGTCCACATCGTTTACCGTGAGCAGCGCGCAGCAGGCCGGAGAGGAGGAACCGCCGGCATCTCCGGAACTGGAAGAAGAAACGGTTCCGGAGGAGGTACCTCCTGCAGAGGAAGAACCTGCGCCGGAAGAGCCGGTCAGTCCGGCCCGGGAGGAAGTGGTTGCCCTGGGCGCGGGACAGGGAACTGGAGGCAGCGGTAACGGAACTGGCAGCGGCAGTGGAAACGGTGCTTCCGGCAGCGGGAGCGGTGAACGGACTACAGCATCTTCTTCCGGAAGCACAGTCAGCAGGACATCTTCCGACCGGACAGAACCGGAACAGCCGGAGCAGCCGGAGCAGCAGACAGCACCGGAAACCGGCGCGCCGCCAGAGCAGCAGGCGACGATGGTACAGGAAGTGACGCTGGACGGATCCGATCCGCTGACGGTTTCAGAAACAGAAGGATCCATTGGCGGCGTACAGAACTGGAGAGTTTTTGAGATGAGTGAAGCAGCGCAGGAACTGCCGGAACTGGAGACGGACAATCCGCTGATGGGCTTTACCGGAGCGGCTTCGGGTTTCCTGCTGACCGCCGGTGGTGTCACGGAGTATGTGCTTTATCGCAGAAGATTTTAAGGAACGAACCGTTCTGATTGTTTTTACAGGAAGGAATCCATGCTCAAATATAGAAAAACAGAAAAGAACTCTGAGAAAACGGATCATTCTGATCAAAAGCCAGCCCATTCTTCTGAGCCGGTCCGTCAAAAAGGAATGAAAGGATGGAGACGAAAAACACAGGAGATGTCCGATGGAGATCCGGAAGACGAACTGTTTGAAATTGACATGATCCGGGAGCAGCATCTGCTGACGGAAAATGAGCAGCGCTTTATCGCTGCTTATGAGAGCGACCGCAGGCGGAATCTGCTGATCCTTCTCCTGTCACTTGGAATCCTTTGCGTTACGGTCCTGGTTTCTTTCATGCTGGGGCGTTACGCAGTGACACCGGTGAATGTCATAAAGATCCTGATTGGTCAGGTCATCCCGCTGCCGCAGACCTGGGAAAAGATCTATGAAACGGTTGTGCTGCAGGTACGCCTTCCGCGGATCCTCGCGGCGCTGGCGGTTGGCAGTTCCCTGGCGGTAGCCGGAGCTTCTTATCAGGGACTCTTCCGGAATCCGATGGTCTCACCGGATCTGCTGGGCGCTTCCGCGGGAGCAAGTGTGGGTGCCTGTGCCATGATGCTGTTCAACCAGACCGGAGCGATGGTGACGGCTGGTGCTTTTGTCATGGGGATCGTGGCAGTGGCACTGTCCTATTTCCTGAGCAAAGCAGTGGGAAAGGGCGGCAATATGGTCCTGCTGCTGGTACTCTGTGGCATGACAGTGAAAACACTGTTTACTGCCATCGTGTCCATCATCAAATATCTGGCGGATACCGAGGAGCAGCTTCCGGCCATCACGTACTGGCTGATGGGCAGCATCGCGAAGGTGAGCTACACCGATCTGGCGTTTTTCGCGATTCCGTTCCTGATCGGAGTCGTGCCGCTGATGGCGCTGCGCTGGAAACTGAATATCCTCTCCTTCGGTGAAGACGAAGCCCGGGCGCTGGGAATTGATGTCAAGCGCATCCGTCTGATCTGTATCATCTGCGCGACTCTGCTGACAGCATCTGTGGTGTCCATCGCCGGGGAGATCGGATGGGTCGGACTGATGATCCCGCATCTGGTGCGTTTTATGGTGGGGCCCAATAATAAAAAACTATTGCCCATGTCCCTGATTGTCGGCGCGACTTTTATGCTGATCGTCGATAATTTCTGCCGGACCATGCTGGCCTACGAGATCCCGCTGGGAGTACTGACGTCCCTGATCGGTGCCCCGTTCTTTATCTTCATACTATATAAAGGAAGGAGCCGTGCGTAAATGGAACTGGTGATTCACAACGCGTCCTGCGGATATGGCAGTACGCCGATTCTGACCGGGGTGTCACTGACTCTGAAACAGGGAGAAATTGTCGCGATCCTGGGACCGAATGGAATCGGTAAAACGACAGTATTCCGGTCGGTGCTGGGTTTCCTTCCATTGCTGGAAGGAGAGATTACTCTGGACGGACGGCCCCGGGAACAGCTTTCACAGAAGGAGTTTTCCCGTCATGTGGGGTATGTTCCGCAAAGCCACGAACCGCCGTTTCCCTATACTGTACCGGATGTGGTCGTGATGGGCCGGGCGTCCCGGTTGAAAAATCTGGAAATGCCTGGTCTGAAGGAATACCTGATCGTGGATAAGGTGCTGGAATCGCTGGAGATTTCCTACCTGCGGGAAAAAACCTATACCCAGATCTCCGGGGGAGAGCGTCAGATGGTGCTGATTGCCCGGGCCCTGGCCGCGAGTCCAAGCCTGCTGGTGATGGATGAGCCGACCGCCAACCTGGATTTCGGCAACCAGATTCATGTGCTGGAATGTATCCGGAAGCTTTCCCGCCGGGGGCTGGGGGTCCTGATGACGACCCACTCGCCGGACCACACCTTCCTGTGCTGTGACCGGGTGATCCTGATTACCCGGGACAAGCGGGTACTGGAAGGGACTGTGGACGAGATTGTTACAGAGGAAAATCTGCGGGAAGCCTACGGGGTAGATGTCCGGATTGTAGAAACGCGTTCTGAAAGCGGAGAATGGGTGCGCAGCTGTATTCCGATGATCCGGGTATAATTGTCTGCTGTATGGTATACTGATTACATAAACAATTGGTTACAGTTTACGGCCAATGTATTGACCTGAGTCTGTCATCCTGAACGGAGCGTAGCGGAGTGAAGGATCCTTTGCAGGATTCTCCGTTGCCCCACAGAATGACAGATTTTTTCCCTCAGTCAATGATATTGGTTCAACGGCCCGCGGGTCGTCTGTTATCGATAAGGAAAAACTGAAATGTGGGAAATATATGATGCCCTGCTGGCAGGGATGAATGAATCGGAAACCGTAGAGGAGTGGCTGATCGGTCCCCGCTGGTCCGTGGTGCGGGGCAGCAGCGGAAGTATCGGGATCGCGCCGGTGATCGTGGAAAAATACGACCGGTTTGATGTTTCGTATCAGCCCGCGGCAGGGATGAGCCTGAAAGATGTGGCAGCTCATATCCGATCCTGGAATTTTATGGAGGCTTCCCTGGCGATGGCAGCCATCAATGCCTTTTATAACGATCCGGGAAAGCGAACAGATGCCGGGGATGGGGATGCGGATACAGGACGGTGGAGGCAGTTGCCGGGAGGACGGCGCTCCCGCAGGGCTTTCCGGAGCTTTTGCGAAGAGAATACTTCGGAAGGTGTGACCGTGCTGGCGGAACCGGTTTATGATAATGATGAGATCGCGGAAGTACCGGGCCGGATGGATGTGCTGAGGAAGGAGCCGGAATTCCGCGATTACTACGTTTCCGCTTACCGGGAACTGATCCCGGAGACAGACCGGCTGGTTCTCAGCGGGAGAAGTTTTGTGGAAAAGAACGCGGAGCCGATGATGGAACGCGCTGTTTCCTGTGGAAAACCAGTATTCCTGTTCGGACCGGACGTGCCACTGTGTCCGGCACTCCGGCAGTATGGGGTTACTGCCGTCTGGGGATTTGAAGTGGAAAAACCGGAGGAACTGATGAGGAGCGCCCGGACCGGCATGCAGAGGGATCAGTTTCTGCGTCTGGGACATTTCGCGGTACTGGAATGGCCGGGGAGGAACGGATGAAGCTGATTACAGTTGCCGGACCACCGTCGTCCGGAAAAACGTCCGTGATCCTGAAGCTGATTGAAATGATGCAGTCCCGGGGAGCCGGCAGGATCGGAGTTGTGAAATTTGACTGTCTGACGTCTTTTGACCAGATCCGGTACCGTGAAGCCGGCGTTCCGGTGGAGATCGGTTTTTCCGGCAAAGTCTGTCCGGATCATTTTTTTATCAGCAATATTGAAAACGCCGTCAGATGGGGCGTAAGCAGCGGTTTTGACATGCTGATCACGGAAAGCGCGGGTCTCTGCAACCGCTGCTGTCCGCATATCCGGGAAATCCCGGCAGTCTGCGTCATCGATAATCTGTCCGGCATCAACACACCGAGAAAAATCGGACCGATGCTGAAATTCGCGGATTATGTGGTGATTACGAAAGGGGATATCGTCTCCCAGGCAGAACGGGAAGTGTTTAAATTCAATGTCCGTCAGGTCAATACCCGGGCCCGGATCATGTTCATGAACGGGATCACCGGTCAGGGCGCCTTTACCCTGGCGCGGCATCTGACCGGCGCGCCGGAAGTGACGACCCTGAGTGATATGAGGCTGCGCTTTACAACGCCGGCTTCCGTATGTTCTTACTGTACCGGAGAGACACGGATTGGAGACGAATTCCAGAACGGAATGATGAAAAAGATGCAGTTTACAGCGGTACCGGCGAATGGGTCGCCGGAATGACAGGGGAAGAGGGGACAGGATGATCGATTACTATGACCTGGCGGAAAACACCAGTCTTACGGAGCTTCTGAGGCAGTACCCGATTGCCCGGGATTTTCTGGAGAATCTGAATCCGGGAGAACTGGACCAGTCCCTTCCCCTTCCGGACGCGCTGGAGTCCGGAGATCAGGCATGGCTGGAGGAGCTGGGAACGGATGTGGACGGAATTCTGGAGGACTTCGCGGAATTCCTGGAAACCTTTTCGAGGCCGGAGGAACGGATCGCGGATATCGGGAGCATCACGATTACTGGCGGAAGGGACAAAAATGGCACTCCGGAAGAGCAAACCATAACGGTTCACAGAGGTGAGGTGCTCAGCATCGTCGGTCCGACCGGTTCCGGCAAAAGCCGGCTGCTGGCGGACATCGAGTGCATCGCCCAGGGCGATACTCCGACCGGCCGCAGTATCCTTATTGACGGGATCGCGCCGGATGAGGACGAACGCTTTGAACTGGAAGGGCGCCTGGTAGCGCAGCTTTCACAGAATATGAATTTCGTGATGGATCTGAGTGTCGATGAATTTCTGCAGATGCATGCCCGCAGCCGGATGTCGGAGGATCCCGCCGGCATCGCGGCCCGGTGCTTCGCCTGTGCCAGTGACCTGGCGGGTGAAAAGTTTACGATTGATACCAGAGTGACACAGCTTTCCGGAGGACAGTCCCGGGCGCTGATGATCGCGGATACCGCGTTTATGAGTTCCTCTCCGATTGTACTGATTGACGAGATCGAAAACGCGGGGATCGACCGCAGACAGGCAATCTCGCTCCTGACCAGCAGGGACAAAATCGTTTTCATGTCTACACATGATCCGCTGCTGGCACTCAGCGCAGACCGTCGCATCGTCATCCGGAATGGCGGGATCCATAAGGTGATCGATGTGACGGAACAGGAACGGAAAAGCCTGCAGTATATCGAGAAACTGGATGCGGCAATGATGACGGTCCGGAATCTGCTCCGTCAGGGAGAACAGATTACAGAAGACTGTTTTCAGGATATGGGGATATTGGGAGAGATAGAATGAAAGATCTGTATGACGCATTAATCGAAGGAATTCCGGAGGATGAACCGCTGGATGACATCCTGAGTACGCACTACGGCGCGATCGCGTACAGCAGGGGAAACATCGGACTGTCGGAATTCCGCGATGGATGGGATACCCGCCAGATGCTGGACAGTGGAGATAAAACCGGTAAAACTCTCCGGGAACTGGCAGCGGGCGTGAAATCCTGGAATTTTACAGAAGCCGCGATGGGCGTTGCCGCGATGAACGCGTATTATAATTCTCCGGAGATGGCGAGGAAAAACGGCCTGCTGATTTCGGATCATCGGTATGTGGAAGACCGCAACGCGGATCCGTTTATCGCCCACCAGAAAGCAGCCAGAGGGAAAAAAGCAGTCGTGCTTGGTCATTTCCCGTATATGGAACAGCTGCTGAAACCGGTCTGTGACCTGTATATTATCGACCGTTTTCCATACAGGGGCGATTATCCGGAAACCGCGATCGATTACCTGGTGCCGGACAGTGATTTTGTGTTTATCGGTGTGATGTATTTCCTGGAAAAATCGCTGCCACGGATCCTGGAACTGGCGGGAGACGCTTACGTGGGACTGGTGGGACCTGTGACGGTGATGTCTCCGATCCTGTTTGATTACGGGGTTGATGAGCTGGACGGATTCATTCCGAAAAATGTACCGATGCTGGAACGGATACAGAAGGAACAGGAATATGGAAAGCTCTATGCCGCCGGCGAAAAGGTCAGTCTGCGAAAAACAGAGTATCTGAAATTCCTTGAAGAAAACAGGAAAGGAGTGGGGTCATGAGCAGGGAACAGGAACGGGCAGAGCGCTATGACCGCTTCGCGCTGGAATATTTCGCTCCGCTGTATCCTTTTGTCGCGGAACAGGCGCTGAAACGTACACAAATCCGCTCGGGCAGACTGCTGGATATCGGCTGCGGCGGCGGGCATCTGGGGCTGGCGGTCATGGAGCGCGGTGATTTTGAAGGAACGTTTCTGGATGTGGACGGTGAGTCCCTGAAACTGGCGGAGCGGCGTCTGCGGGAACGGCAGCTGACGGGCTGCACTGTGACCGGGGATGTGCAGTCCATGCCGTTTGAGGCGGAATCGTTTGATCTGATTGTCAGCCGGGGTTCCATGCCGTTCTGGAAAGACCAGGCCCTGGCTTTCCGAGAGATCTGCCGTGTCCTGAAGCCGGAGGGCCGTGCCTATATCGGTGTGGGCTACGGCAGCAGGGAACTGCGCCAGCAGATCCGCGGGAAAATGAAGAAAGAGGCCGGAGTGAAAGCCGGCCCCCGCGGACAGGGCAAAGAGTCCATGATGTATCCGGAGAATGAACCGTATGAAAAAATCCTCAGCGATCTGGGAGTCTTCTGGCGGATTTACGACCGGGATGAGGAAGGTCGCTGGTTCCTGTTCGGCCATCTGCCGCTGACAGAGCCGGCGGATGACTGAGATTTTATCGAAGACTCAGGTTTCATGAATGTTATGATCTTTATACTGCTTTGATGCAGAACCCCCTCTGAACCGCTGGTGGTACAGAGGGGGTTCTGCGGTGATACAGGAAGTTTACTGCTCTAAGGAAACGCTGATTTATTCCGCTACCCATTTGTCATCCTGAGCGTAGCGAAGGATCTTTTCAAAGATTCTTCGTCGCTTCGCTCCTCAGAATGACAAAAAATCACCTTTTGATTATATAAACCATTACATTTGACTTTTACTCTGCCTTTAGACAGGTGATTTTTTGATTATATCAGTGTTTCCCTAATGCCTTCCTGAGATCTTCTTCCGGGGTACTGACCGGAGCGATGTGATAATTTTCTACAAGATAGTTCAGTACGTTGGGAGAGATAAAAGCCGGCAGTGACGGACCGAGCAGGATGTTCCGGATCCCGAGGTGCAGAAGCGTCAGCAGGATACAGACTGCTTTCTGTTCGTACCAGGAAAGGATCATGGAAAGCGGCAGATCGTTGACGTCACAGCTGAAGGCCTCTGCCAGGGCGACAGCGACGCGGATGGCGCTGTACGCGTCATTACATTGACCCATATCCATCAGGCGGGGCAGCCCGTCGATCGTACCGAGATCCAGATCATTGAAGCGGTATTTTCCACACGCAAGCGTCAGGATGATTGTGTCCTCAGGAGCCTGCTTTACAAACTCAGTGTAATAATTCCGTCCCGGCTTCGCGCCATCACAGCCTCCGACAAGGAAGAAATGACGGATCGCGCCATTCTTTACCGCGTCGATGACTTTGTCGGCGACGCTGAGAACCGTACTGTGACTGAAACCAGTGGTGACCGTTGTTCCGCCATTGATGCCGGTAAACGGTGTATCTTCAGCAAAGCCGCCGAGTTCCAGGGCTTTTTCGATCACCGGGGTAAAGTCCCTGTCCTCACCGATATGGACGATTTCCGGATAAGAAACGACTCCTGTCGTGAAAACACGGTCTCTGTAGCTGTCTTTCGGCGGCATCAGGCAGTTGGTGGTGAACAGGACCGGTGCCGGAAGATTCGCGAATTCCTTCTGCTGGTTCTGCCATGCCGTACCGAAGTTTCCCCTGAGGTGAGGATACTTTTTCAGTTCAGGATAAGCGTGGGCCGGCAGCATTTCCCCGTGTGTATAGATATTGATGCCCCTGTCCTTTGTCTGTTCCAGCAGTTGCTTCAGATCACAGAGGTCGTGGCCGGTGATCACAATGAAAGGACCCTTTTCAACCATCAGGGGAACCGTTGTCGGAGCAGGAGTTCCGTAAGTTCCGGTATTTGCTTTATCGAGCATCTCCATGCATCTGTAGTTGTATTTGCCCACTTCCAGGACGATGGGCAGGAGTTCCGCCATCCCCCGGTCCCCGCCGATTGCGTAAAGTGCTTTGGCAAGAAATTCATTTACCGACCGGTCGGTATAGCCGAGGACTCCGGCATGATAAGCATAGGCTGCCATTCCTCTGATCCCGAACAGGATCAGGGATTTCAGGCTGCGGATATCTTCGTCCGCGTTCCAGATTCCGGCCATGTCATAGTCTTCATTTTTACCGCATATCGACGTGCAGGTCGAACAGTCGGGAAGGAGATACTCTTTCTCCGCGTGGACCTCGTCGATCAGTGCCTGAATCGAGGCTTCATCGAAGTTCACGTTGGTCATCGTCGCGAACAGGCCTTTGATCAGCAGGCGATAGGTATTCTTTGTCGGTTCGGCATAGCCGTCAATCGCGTGGATGAGACCGATCAGCGCGCCGGTCAGCTTGTCCTGCAGCTCGGAAAGATCCGCTGTTTTGCCGCAAACACCGGCAGAACCGGTACATCCTGTGCATCCGGCGGTCTGTTCACACTGAAAACAAAACATTTTATTATCCATATTCTGTCCACCTTTCTATACTTTTTACTGAGAAGATAACCGATCGTGTTCTTTCTTCTATAAAATACGTCCGTCTGTCGATATCGTGACAACCTGTAAAGGAATGGATCTGCCGCTTGCCTGGAGAGCCTGTCTGACTGCGTATTCGAGTCCTCCGCAGCAGGGCACTTCCATACGGACAACTGTCACGCTCCGGATACTGTTTTCCCTGAGAAT
This sequence comes from uncultured Clostridia bacterium, assembly GCA_946541285.1. GTDB lineage: Bacteria > Bacillota > Clostridia > Peptostreptococcales > Anaerovoracaceae > RUG708. The sequence continues at coordinate 1,313 of CAMNJG010000010.1, read as the reverse complement.
GGCCGTCAGCTTTTCAGAATAGTCGATACTGTCCAGTTTCGGACATCCGACCAGCACAACATGGTTGCGGATGAAATCATGGTGGAAGTTGCCATAGGCATAAGCGGTACAGTCTGCCGCGACCAGGAGGCTGGCGTTTTCGTAATAAGGGGCTTTTACCGGAACAAGTTTCATCTGCACAGGCCATTGCCGCAGCTGGCTGTCCACGGGAGCCACAGCCGGATCGGAAACACTGCTTTCCCGGTAAAGCGTTTTTGTCTGCGTGCCCGGACAACCGCAGGCCGGTGTCTGTTCCGCTTTCTTTTCCTTTGCCGCAAGTACAGCGGATTCATCGTAAGCAGGAGCATCTCTTTCTTCAAACGAAATGGCATCCGCCGGGCAGGCAGGAAGGCAGTCTCCAAGACCGTCACAGTAGTCCTCGCGGGTGAGCCTGGCTTTGCCGCCGATCATTTCAATGGCACCCTCGTGGCATGCCGCGGCGCAGGCACCACAGCCGTTGCATTTCTCTTCGTCGATTTTTATGATTTTCCGGATCATGTCACTGTTCTCCTTTTTTTCCTTGATTCTGTGTCTCAAGCATAATACAATCAATCAAACGAATCGGTTGTATATACAACAGAAAGAGGGTTTCATGAAAGAATTTATTCCGGAACTGATGAGAACGAAGCTGTTTGCCGGTGTGGGAGGAGAGGACGTCCTCTCCATGCTGACCTGCCTCGGGGCAAGGCTGCATACGTACAAAAAAGGGGAATACGTGCTTCGTCAGGGCGAGCACCTCAGCGATATCGTGGTTCTGGCAGAGGGAAGTCTGCATATTCAGAAAGATGACTACTGGGGCAATCGCAGCATACTCGGGAGTATTGGAGTCGGAGAAATTTTCGGGGAGGCCTACGCGGCGCCGGAAAGTGGTGCATTGCTGAATGATGTCATCGCTGTCGAGAACAGCTCTGTCTTTTTCTTCGATGTGAAGCGCATCATTACCACCTGCTCCTCGGCATGCCGTTTTCACACCATGGTTGTGCAGAATCTTTTCTATGCGGTTTCTGAAAAAAACAGGGGCCTCGTTCAGAAACTGGATTGCATCTCGAGACGCACGACAAGAGAAAAGCTGATTACGTACCTGTCTGAAGAGGCAAAGAAACAGAAAAGCGCGGAGATTACCATTCCTTTTAACCGGCAGCAGCTGGCAGATTACCTGTCGGTTGACAGAAGCGCGATGTCGAATGAGCTTTGCAGGATGCGCGATGAAGGCCTGCTGGAGTTTCAGAAGAACCGCTTCAGGCTATGCTGAAGGATTGGCAGGGGGAAGACTT
>CAMNJG010000009.1 GCA_946541285.1 uncultured Clostridia bacterium | reverse complement strand
GACGGTATCCAGATGATAATACGCGACCGGCTGCCCGTCAATGGCCAGCCATGTGCGGTCTGTGGACGCAAGCAGAGCACCCTGATCATCAAAGCTGTAAACATTATCAAGACCCAGATCCACGTAACCGCTGCCATCATCGTAGAACATATTCAGGTCGAGCGAATGGATCAGTTCCCACTGCTCTTCCGGAAGCGTCATGCTTGCCGTCCCGTCTGCCGCGATATCCCAGGTCAGCGCGGAAGCGTCCAGCGAATGCTCACTGATATATTCCGCCGCGTCTTCCATACTGAGGGAACGGTCGGTAAAGAAACCGGTATTGGAACCCGTGAGGCCGCTGAGATTAAAACTGCCGCCGGAGAAAGCGTTCAGCATACCTGTGATTTCATTGACACCCAGACCGGAGGATCCGCTGCCGAGTGCACTTCCGAGCAACGCGTTCAGAGGAGACGCGCTTCCCCCGGACGCGATCTGACCACTGGCTCCGAGCTTGGCGAACGCGCGGATACATTTGGAGTAATCTTCTCCCATCCCGATATTATTATAGGTTTTGCAGGCAGTATCTACATAAGACGCTTTTTTATAAGGGAAATAGATCGACACACCGTACGCGTTTGTCATATTGGAGGAAGTCCGGTTGTATTTCACGGCTTTCTGAATCGCGTCCGCCAGTGCTTCTCCTTCTTTTGTTCCCATATTCATCGCCAGCTGCGCCAGGTCAACCTGATCGATACGGGTGCTGGCGGCGAATTCCCTTGTTCCATACCGCGCATCGGAAACTGTTTTATAATCCTTCTCAGAAATGAGGCTGCTCACGGACTGAGCGAAGCTGTTCAGATTGTCCGGGACAGTATTTGAAAACTCCGCCAGATCGATCACTGACAGAGTAGTCAGCTGTCCACGGCAGCGGGAATTACAGGTGCTGACAAAATCATCCACGATGTTTTTCCCGATTTCCAGCGTCGGCATCGACGTGTTCTGTCCGAGCTTTGTCAGCCAGTTGGTATAATACCAGCCGATTCCCGGTTCCGTTTCTTCTGAGGCGATCAGATAATCCGCGTGCTCATCCAGCATCATCGCGGTTTCCGCTGTCGCCATCAGGCAGGCGTCAAAACCGATGAAATCAAATTTTACACCGCCGGATTTGAGCGCATTATTGATTTCCGCCAGATCCATGTGCCCGGCAGAAGCGTATTTCTCATCATATCCGTATCCCGCGACAGAACCGCCGCCATGATCCCAGAGAATCAGTTCATTCCGGTCAGCCGGAAAATTCTTTTTGCAGTACTGGATAAAAGAGGACAGTGTCTTCGGATCCGTCATCACTTTGGAACCATCGTCACTGACCAGCTGCTTCAGGCTGCCGTTCTGAATCTGGTAAATCTGATTGACCTGATTGCTGATTCCATTGATTTTCCAGGATTTGCATCCTCCTGTATAGATGATCACATTGACATTGTCACCAAAATTCGCGGCGGCCATTTCCTGCATATCCGAAGAAGCCATACTGCTCCGGGATTCCAGGTCGGTACCGCACATATAAACCATCAGCGTGACAGTATCTTTTCCATCTCCCACGATTTTCGTGTACTTGTCCCGGGAACCCTGCGCGACTTCCTTGTCCAGCACACCCATTTTATAATCGGTGTCTGACCAGCCATTGGTTACCTTTCCGGAAGAGGTCTGGTATCCGTAACTTCCGCCGGAAGCCAGGCCACCTGATCCGAAATCCGCCAGGTTCAGGGCCGGACTGCCGCCTCCGCCACCCAGAAAATGCATCAGCAGAAAGACGATAATCACTGCGGGGAGTCCGAGTCCGACCGCTCCTTTGGTAACCCCTGCTCCTCCGGAGCCCTGCCTGGGCCTGCCACCTCCCTGTCCGCCAGAGGTACCGGAGCCTACCGGACCGGTTCCCAGTCCTTCACCGCGACGGTGCACGCCCTGACTGTTCTGTGTCACATTTTTTTCTCTTCCCCTTGGCCTGTTATCTCGTTCCATCTGATCACACTCCTCTCTTTTCTCTGATCAGCTGAGCCGGTTCTCCCTCATTGATCTGACCGGGAACTGTGCATTACCGTTCCCGGCCCGCGGATCGTCTGTCAGCAATCCGGGAACAGGCTGCGGAAGAACCGCTGAACTGTCCTGATTATTCAGTATAACACGCTGGCATATAAAATAGCAAACTCCCGTTTCCCGGCCGATACAGAGAAACGGGAGCTTTATTACTGTTCCGTAAACGGCCAGCCTGACTCGGAAAAAAGCACTGCTTTTTTCCGCTACATCACCTTCGTACTTTCCAGCTTTTCCACAAGTCTGTGGTTCAGGTTAATCATCGGATTGCGCAGGATCAGACCCAGGAGCAGGGAGATCCATACATAGATACTGAGAATCCCCAGCTGCACATAATAGTCATTTCCATACATTCCGGCAATACATTCCCGGAGAGCCGTCATACTGTGGGTCAACGGCAGCAGCGGATAGAAGATATGGAAGAACGATGGCGTCATTTCGATAGGAATCGTCCCTCCGGAACCGGCCACCTGGAAAACCATCAGGATAACAGCAATCGCCTTGCCGATATTTCCAAAAGAAGCGGTCAGCGTATAGACCAGTGTAACGAATACGAAACCGGCATACAGGCAGGTCAGGATAAAACGGACCGGATGGACACACTGTACTCCGAGAAATGCCAGATCCCCGACTGCGATCAGGAGACTCTGCAGAAGACTGATCAGCAGGAAAACACCGTAACGCCCCAGGTATATCTGCCAGTTTTTCGCGTTTTTTAACCGGGCCCGCATTTTTTCAGAAATCTCGACCTGCAGCATCGCCACCAGAACGACAGCGCCTACCCAGATGGCCAGGCTTGTATAAAACGGTGTCATGGCAGCTCCAAAATTTTCTACCGGATAAATGATATGACTGTTCAGCTTCACAATGGACGATACATAACCGCTGACAGCATTATTATCATTTTCCATCAGTTTTCTCAGAATATCCCGTGTGCCGGTACCATCGTCCTGATCCATCTGATCACGGATACTCTGGATTTTATCCGCGGCATCCTTCAGAAGATCCCTGGTGGACAGGAGATTCTGATTCAGCTGGTCCATCTGTCCGGACACGGAGGTCGCCGTATCCTTCATACCGGCGGATGTCGTTTTCAGGTTGTCTGTGACCATCCGGACAGATTCTTCTGTCTGAGAAAGAGAATCCGCCAGTGAAATCATCTGAGGCTGTACATCGTTGCGGAAACTGTCCCGGAGCCGTTGCATATCCTGACTGCAGCGGCTGATATATCCGGCGAGTTCTCCTTCATATCTGATCGCGTCAGAGGAAACACCCGTAATGTTTGCCGACGCGTCAGAAAGGCTTTCATAAACCTGCATCTGCTGCCGGACGGAACGGTCCAGTTCCACAGAAATCTGATTCAGTACAGCTCTGGAGGCGTTCAGTTCGGAAGGCAGTGAATCCGACAGATTCTGTACATTATTCTGAAGATCCTGATATCTTCCGGCAATGTTCAGGACACGGTCGGCAAGTGTATTGAGGGACGAACTGACAGTACGGGCATCCGTGTCCATATTCTGCAGATACTGTACCGTAGCATCGTGAATGGTGTTATAGGACTGCTGTGTATTCTGAAACGCGTTGTCCATTTTTTCATTCATGACATTCAGGTCACTTTCCAGGGAATCGAACGATGAACCCATGGACTCCAGTTCCTGTACAGAAGCGGAAGTATCTGCTCCCATTTCAGAGAGCAGGTCATCGGTGGTCTTTAGCAGACTGTCCAGAGTCTGGTTCATACTGTAGAGATTGTCCAGTGTCCCGGCGGAGGTATTCAGTCCCCCTGAAAGTTCTTCCAGCTTCTTCCGCAGATGTTCCGTCAGCGCTTCCGTGCCCTCATCATTGATGACGCCGGACACTGCGTCCAGGGAATTCATCAGAAGACCGGAAGCAGTCTCCGCGACCATTTCGTCAATTGTATGCTGAATCGTACTGGCACCCTGATTGGAAACTTTCGCGGCGATCGCGTTTTCTTTTTCATTGATATAGTACAGTATTTCCGCTGACCTGACATCATCGGAGAGGATACTCAGGAGATTCCTGCTGAAATCCCCGGGAATGACAAGGGCAGCGTAATACTTACCGGATCTGACGCCTTCCACAGCCTCTTTGCGGTTGACAAATACCCAGTTCATCTGCCGGTTTTCATGGAGCTCACTGACGACTTCCTTTCCAATATTGATCTCTACAGGAAGCAGGGAACTTTCATATCCGCTGTCGACGCTCGCGACGGCAACTTTCAGATGTTCGGTATGGTTGTAGGGATCCCAGAAAGCATAGATACAGAACCAGGCATACAGACTTGGGATGACAATCAGACCCACAACCACGACCCAGGAAATTGCGTTGACTCCCAGGTGCTTCAGATCGGTTTTAAAAATTGTCCAGATATTATTCATGAGCAGCCTCTTCCTCTTCAGCAGTCTCTTCCTCTTCCGGTTCTTTTTGCCTGTTAAGAAGCTGCAGCAATTCCTGGTCGGACATCTCCGCCATCCTCCGCTGCCGGTCCAGATGCTCCCGGAAATATTCAATCAGGATCTGGAAAACCATCAGAGCTACCAGGGAAGAGATCCACAGTACCAGGAAAAGCATCCTGGAACCGCCGACTGTAAACATCAGTGTCATAAAGAGTAATGGCAGTACAATCAGGACAATCTGGAAGCTCTGGCGGATCCGTTTCTGATAAACGGTTTCAAACCGCCGGATACTGGCTTCTGTCGTCTGCAGGAACCGTTCACGGCCTGCCAGCAGTCTGATCGCCGCGAACAGTCGGAAACGCTCCTGTTCCGGCGCGGTAGTTTCTTCGCAGATCATCAGATCGGTTTCCGATAATTTTTTATCGAAAAGTATATTCAGGTTGATGAAGACAGACCGCATTGTCAGTCCCAGGATCAGCGCGATGAGCAGAAAAACAGACAGTTTCAGCAGGGACAGGATATAGTGATTTCCATAGATGCCGATTTCCGCTTCACGCATGGCACGCACTCCATATGTAAATGGAAGGATCGGATTCAGGAACCGGAAAAAAGATGACGTCATCTCTACCGGATACGTGCCGGACGACGACGGAACCTGGAAAATCAGGATGACGACACACAGAGCCTTGCCGACATGTTTCAGGGTAATCGCCAGCGCGTAAATGAAATTGATGTAAACCAGTGAAATGACCATCCCGCTCAGAACAAAAAGAAACGGATGAACGCACTGGATTTTCATGATCAGCAAATCGCCCAGGCACACAATCACAGCCTGCATCTGTCCCGCAAGCATGAACAGCAGTCCCCTGCCCAGATAGCCTTCGGACGGACGGTATTTTCTGATTTTTTCATCGGTATCCACTTCCAGTTTAAACAGGGAGAGAAGGACAATCCCTCCTACCCAGATCGCCAGATTGGTAAAAAACGGGGACATGGCCGTCCCATAGTTACGTACACTGAAAAAAGTTTTATTCTTCAGGGAAACCGGAGAAGAAATAAATCCCGATAATTTCTGTCCGTCGATACTGCTGTTCAGAAGTTTCTGGTATTGTTCGGAACTGGTCAGCAGGTTCAGATCCGTGACGCTGTTGTCAATCTGTTCCCGGAGATTTGTCAGCATGGACTGGGTCTGTTCCAGCGACGTATTGACGCTGTCCATACTCTGACCGAGTCCGTCCAGGATGGCATTCATCTGGACAACCTGGGAATCCACCGGATCCAGTATTCCTTCCGCCCAGCCAAGGAACCAGGAAAGCCGGTCGAGTTTTTCCGCCATCGGCTGCTGGACATCCCTGGTCCATGCGTTCTGCACATCCGAAACGGAGGTCTGGCTGTTATTGATGTGGTTCTGTATCCTGGCCGCGTTGTTCAGTGTTTCAGAGGCCGCGTTTCCGATCGCCTGGTTTCCGGACTGGAGTGCCTGCAGTACTTCCGAATGCCCCTGGTTTTCCTCCTGAAGGCGCTGGATCATTTCCGAGGTCGTCGGCAGAGGGTCACTGAGGGTTCTCAGGTTCTGAAGAATATCCGCGTTCCAGTCCGTAATCTGCTGCAGGAGGCTGACCGCCAGGCTGGTTTTCTGATTGACAGACTGTACCTTCGCGTTCAGATCATAAAAATCCACATCACTGCTGCGGCGGATGTCGGAAAGAAGCGCACTGCCTTCTTCCAGATTCCGGTTCAGACCATCAGAAAAATTCAGATAACTGTCCCTTCCTTCCTGAAGAGTCCGTTCCGCCTGATCCAGTGTTTTCTGCCCGGAATCAGCAGCAACCACTACCCCGTCCAGCGTGGTCCGCAGATTCTGATCGGTTTCCGGGTACTCCGCCAGAATTTCTCTCAGTTGCCCCACCATCGTATCATACTGCGACAGATTATCGGATACAGCGTTCAGATCTGCGGAAACAGACTGATGGACCGAATCCATCTTCAGTCCAAGATCATCCATCATCGACTGCGCGATGTCCGATACCGCCTGGACGGCAGCATCTACGAACTGCTGATTTACCTGGTTTTTCAGAGTATTCGCGCCTACATTCATCAGCAGCGGCGCCATGGCGTTTTTCTTTTCATTCAGGTAATATTCCAGTACCGGCTGTTTCAGTTCACCAGTCGTAATACTCAGGAGATCTTCACTGAAGGATTCCGGGATGATGATCGCGGCATAATATTCTCCCGAACGTACTCCTTTTACCGCCTTTTTTTCGTCGACAAAAGTCCATCCGAAAGAATGGTTGTCTTTTAATGAATCCAGTACTTTTTCTCCGGCATTGAGTTCTCCGGTAAATTCACTGCTGACTCCCCGGTCATTACTGGCCACCGCGACCTTCAGTCCGCCGGTATACTGGTAAGGATCCTCGTAGGCTCCGATGTTTACCCACGCGTACAGACAGGGCAGGATGGAGGCGCCAATTAATACAAGAATCGCAAGTGGCGAACGTGCGATACGCCGGCAGTCACGCCGGAAAATCCGAAAGCTGTTTCTTATGGTTTTCATGTTCGTTGTCTGTTTTACTGTTACCGGTTCATTCCTGTCCGCTGCCTAAGGAACTGCTGTTTTCTCATTCAGCGTTTCCTTACTCAGCAGACAGTCCGGAATGGGCCGTTTTCCTTAAAGTAGTTTGTTGTTATAAATATACCACAATTAATCATCAAAATGACCTCTTTGAGGAAGAAAAACATCCGGCAAAGTGTCAATGTACTGTTCTGCAACGCCATGTTCCATCTCGGACGGCGTCGCAGAGACATTCCCCGCGTTTAAAATCTGATTGACAGATCTGACTTTTTCTGTTATTGTATCTGACAAGTATCAGGGAGTAGCTTGCGTGGCTGTTTTTTAGCCGCGTAACATGATTTCGTCAGTACGGGAAAGGGATTCCCCGGAACATGTTGTAAGAAGCGAGACTTTTACCGTATTTTTGTCATGCGGTAAAAGTCTCTTTTTTTCTGTCTGCGCATCTCCCTTTTAGAAACCACTGCATATCAGAAAGGAAGGAAACAGAAAATGCATGTGATTATTAATATCATGATTCTGGCGGCCGGATTTGTCGGCCTGATCAAAGGCGCTGATCTCTTTGTAGACGGCAGCGCCACACTGGCCCGGAAATTCAAGGTTCCTGGTGTCATCATCGGACTGACGGTTGTCGCGATGGGAACCAGCGCCCCGGAACTGGCAGTCAGTTTATCCGCCGCGCTTCAGGGTTCCAACGAAATCGCCCTGAGTAATGTGGTCGGTTCCAATCTGTTTAATTTATTGTGTGTACTGGGCATATGCTCCATAATTCATCCGATCCCGGTCGAACGTGCTATTATCAAAAGGGATTTTCCGCTCTCGATTATTATCACTGTTTTTCTTCTTCTCAGTACCTGCGGCACAGCTCTGATCTCCGGCAGTGTCTTCCACTCAGAGATGGCAGATCAGGCCGGAATGGTCAGCCGCTGGATCGGCATCCTTCTTCTTGTGGCATTTGTCATCTATATGCTTTATCTGATCCGGGATGCCCGGAAAAATCCTACGGAGGATACAGATACTCCTGTCAACCGTTCCCTGCTGACATGTCTTCTTTATATCGTACTCGGCCTGGTCCTGATCGTCGCGGGTGGTGAAGCCGTCGTTTACAGCGCGAAAGAGATCGCCAGGGCCGCGGGGATGACCGAGACCCTGATCGGACTGACCATTGTCGCATTCGGAACGTCTCTTCCGGAACTGGTGACCTCCATTATCGCGGCCAGGAAGGGCGAAACCGGTATGGCACTTGGAAATGTAATCGGATCCAATATTTTTAATATTATGCTGATCCTCTCCCTGTCCTCCGCGATCCACCCGATCGGCGTCAATGTCGCCTCTGTTTATGATATGCTGATCCTGATCGGAGCCAGTATTCTGGCCTTTGTCATCGCCGCCGCACGAAAAAAACTCGGAAGGGGCGCCGGCCTGCTGATGACCGCGATTTACGCCGCGAATGTAATTTTCGCCATATTACGATAAAAAATATGCTATAATTCATAGCGTATATCTTTGAAAGGGGACGCTTATGAATAAATACAGAGACTTTGATAATTATCTCAAGGAATATCCGTCACAGGAAGGTTATTTCGGAAAATATGGTGGAAATTATCTGGATAATCCGGAACTGATCCGTGCATTTAATGAATACGCGGAAGCATACAACACCATCGCCCAGTCCGCTCAGTTCATTTCAGAGCTGCGCAGGATCCGCAGGGATTTCCAGGGGCGCCCGACGCCTGTCTACCACTGCCAGAATCTCTCCAATCTGCTGGGCAGGACACAGATTTACCTGAAACGTGAGGATCTCAACCATACTGGAGCACATAAACTGAACCACTGTATGGGAGAAGGACTGCTGGCGAAGTATATGGGAAAGAAAAAGCTGATCGCGGAAACCGGCGCCGGCCAGCACGGTGTCGCCCTCGCGACCGCGGCCGCGTATTTTGGCCTGGAATGTGATATTTACATGGGCGAAGTGGATATCGCCAAGCAGGCGCCGAACGTCACCAGGATGAAGATCCTCGGGGCCAATGTCATCCCTGTCAGTTTCGGGCTGAAAACACTGAAAGAGGCTGTCGACGCGGCATTCATCGCGTATTCAAAGGAATACGAACATGCGGTGTACTGTATTGGAACTGCTGCCGGCCCTCATCCGTTCCCGCTGATGGTCAGGGACTTCCAGTTCTGTATTGGCGAGGAAGCCAGGGAGCAGTTTGTATCACAGACCGGGCATCTGCCGGATCAGGTCGTCGCCTGCGTTGGCGGAGGCTCCAATTCCATCGGGATGTTCACGCCATTCCTGGCGGATCCAGTGGAACTGATCGGTGTGGAACCTCTCGGACGCGGCCCGAAACTGGGCGATCACGCGGCATCGATTACTTATGGGACAGAAGGCGTCATGCATGGTTTCAACAGCATCATGCTGGCGGATGAAAACGGCGAACCGGCTCCGGTCTACTCCAATGCCAGCGGCCTGGATTATCCGGCAGCAGGGCCGGAACACGCGCTGCTCCATGATATGGACCGCGTCCATTACACAACCATCGGAGATGACGACGCGATCGAAGCGCTGTTCCTGCTTTCAAAACACGAAGGGATCATCCCTGCCATTGAAAGTTCCCACGCCCTGGCTTATGCCATCAAAGTCGCCAGGACCGGCGCGACCGGCTCTGTCCTGGTGAATCTGTCCGGACGTGGAGATAAGGATCTCGACTTTGTCGTTGAAAAATACGGGTACGGTCCGGATTTCCTCGAAAAAATGGAAGCCGGAAGGCAGTCCCCGGAAAAATAATCCTCCGTCTTCTCTGATTCAGGAAAGGCTGCCATACGCAAAAAATACAAAGCCGTCAGTTGACCAGTTTGAGAATATAGTCAACTGACGGCTTCTGCTTTTTTACTCTATTTCTGCGTTCCGGAATTTTTATCGGTCTTCTGTTTTTTTCCTGTCTGACCAGAAGACGCATCGCTGTGGGAAACTTTGCTCCTGATACATTTTTCGGACCAGCCGCGAAGTCCATAACCGGAAGGGTACAGTATCTGATTTTCTGATGAAGCAGCCGCTCCTGTCTTCGGAATCTCAAGAGGCAGGCAGCCCGATGGCGTGTAGCCTCCGAAAACCGCCTCGATGGCCGCAGGCAGATTCGGACCGTAGTCCGGCGCTTCGTCTGCTTTATCCTGTGGAATTTCCGTAATCGATTTATATCCGTAAGTCACAAGAATCGCGTCAGCATCCTGATATGCCGCCACGTCGTATGGCAGGCAGGCACTGATCAGGGTAAAACTCCCGCCATTTTTATGGACAGCAGCAGTCGCTGCCTTCAGAAATGCTGCCGCAGTCCCCTTTCCGGCTGAAGAAAGTGACTGGCTGACGGAAATCCCGATGACATTTTTCATCCCGGCTACATAACGGGCCGCATATCCCGCGTTTAATCCTCCGTAACTGACAGCAGTGATCGCTTCGTCTGTTTTCCAGACCCCTTCTTTTTTCAGTCTCTTTACTGCGGTATTGACAGAAGCCACGGTGGCCTGATCCGGACAGAGAATGACTGTGTTTCCGGCGGAAAGCGGCAGAGTCCCATCCCGGTTCTCCAGCAGCGTGATGGTCTTCGACGTAATCTGACGTATGGTTTTCTCATGCGCGTCGGAACCGATGTTTTTTTCTGCTTCAGAAAGACGCTGACGGACATCTTCATCCGTCATTTTCTGCCATGTCCGGATTTCCTGAAGCATCCCATGACGTTCCTTAAGCGTCAGGATGCGGAGAACGGCACGGTCAATTGTCTTTTGCTGAATCGATCCCGCCTCCACCCTTGCCGCGATCTGCTGAACATAATTTTCCAGTGCTGTCACATGGGCTTCTGTTGTAATATCTCCGGGATTGAGAATAATATCCACCCCGGCGTTGATCGCCAGCTCTGCCGCGTCCACCAGATCGAAATGATCCCGGATCGCTTCCATTTTGATCGCGTCCGTGATGATTACCCCGTCATAACCCATCTTTTCACGCAGTACACCGGTCAGGATATCATCCGACAGGGTGGCCGGAAGAACAATCTTCTGACCGGATCGTTTCGAGGTATAGGTATCCTTTTCAATCTGCGGGAACTCGATATGCGCCGTCATGATCATGTCCGCTCCCGCGCGGATACCGGCCTGGAACGGAATCAGCTCCTGCTTCTGCAGTTCGGACAGGCTCTTATCGATCAGAGGAAGACCCGTATGGCTGTCTGTCGCCGTATCTCCATGACCTGGAAAATGCTTCATCGTCGCGATGACACCGGACTGGTCCAGCCCCTTAATGAACGCGGAGCCCATATCCGCCACTGCTTTCGCGTCTCCTCCAAAAGAACGCAGATTGATCACCGGATTTGCCGGATTGCTGTTGATATCCATGACAGGAGCGTAATCCAGATTGAATCCTGCCGATTTCATCTCGCTGCCGATGATTTCCGCGGTTTCCCTGCATTTTGAGGCATCCCAGGTCGCTCCCAGAGCCATGTTTCCCGGCGTGAGCGTTCCACTGCCCATCCGTTCGATCCGTCCTCCCTCCTGATCCACCGAAAGGAACAGTGGTACCTGGAAGCCGGACTCCTTATCGACTGCAGCGCGCTGCATAGACGCGGTCAGTTCCGTGACCTGCTGAATGCTCGGACCGTTCTGTGAGAAAAAAAGGTAGCCGCAGAACGCGTGCTGTTCAATCGCGGACTGTGCCGTTGGCGTCAGTTCGGTCAGATGATGCCCTGCACCGTCTTCATCCCGTATGGAAGGCATCAGCATCTGCTCAATCTTCTGTTCCAGGGTCATCTCTTCCAGCAGTGAAGACGGAGTCAGTTCCTGTCCGGCGGTTTCCGTACTGTCTGTCTTCCCTTTCTCTTTCTGGACAGGGATGGCGCTACAGGCGGATAACACCGGTAAGCAGATCAGTACCAGTGACAGTGCGATCCCTGTAACCCGGACTCCATAACGCAGACTCCTGTTTGTTTTCTTCTTTCTGGACCTGTTATAAAAAGGGATCCTGTGAAATCTTTTCATCTTTTCCACCACAACTGACCAGATGACCTGGAATATTATGACGCTTCTTTTTCTTCAGATTTCTCTTTCGAGGACTTCTGCGTGATCGGGGCAATTTCGTCCAGGATTCCCTGGAAGGATTCTGAAAAAGCTGTGGCGTCTTCTGCTTCCATATCCAGGCCAATGAGCTCATAGGTTCTCTTTCCTTTTTTGACGAACATAAAGAGCATCGGACGTTTTTCCACCTCAGCAGAACTGTCTGCCGTTTCCGTTTCAGCAGAAAGATCCTCTTCCACAGACTTATTACGGATTTTTGCTCTGTACTCGTAATAATTGGCGCCATGATCGATCAGTTCCACTTTTGTGTACTGATAGTCATCAGACTCCTCGTTCAGCCTTTTTCTGAAGTCACGCAGAAAATCTTCCTTCTCCAGATCCTCCAGATCGACCTCGCCGGTCACATCGAGATAATAAAAAACATTGGCTTTCCCATCGATATTTCTGGCCAGCAGCGCCGTACGATCCTCCTCTGTACTCTCCGAACGTACAGAATGATCCTCCATATCCGCGCGGAAATAAAAGGTGCGCTTGAATTTTCTCGCGTCGATCAGTTCCGCGTGACGGGAAAGGGCCTCATCTGCAGATCCGCTGTCCACCGGCTGTGTTTTCCCGCAGCCGGTTACGGAAAACAGAAAGATTACAACCAGAAAGACGGACAGCCATTTATACTTACCTGTTTTTTTCATCGGTTCATTTCCTTTTATCAGCACATCTCTTCTACAGAAACCTGACAATCTCCTCCAGGGGCTTTTTTGTCGTATGCGTCGGTTTCGGCTCCGCATCCGCGTAGCCCACCGGCATCAGCAGCACGACATATTCGTTTTCCGGCAGATCAAACAGGGCTTTTGCTTTCGATGGCGTGAAAGCATTGACCCAGCAGGTCCCCAGCCCCTGTTCCATCGCCGCAAACATGACATGCGTCGCCGCGATCGAGCAGTCTTCGTCACCGGAACTGAGTCCCTGGTCTTCGATATACGGATAGGTTTCTTCGATATTATAAGTAAACATCAGGCATACCGGCGCTCCGTAGACACAGCGGGTCAGGCTGTTTGCCTTCTGCAGCGCTTCTTCTGATTTCAGGACATAAATCCGGAAAGACTGTTTATTTCTCGCTGTCGGTGCCACTCCTGCGATTTCCAGGATTTTGTTCAGCTTTTCTTCTTCCACAGGGGTACTCTTAAAACCTTTTACGGAATAACGGGCTCTCGCCATTTCTTCAAATGTCATCTTCAGAATTCCTTTCTCTGCATTACATTCTGCCCGCTTTTCCGGGCAGATATTTTCTTTAAATCATATCATACTTTGCAGAAAGTATGAAAACAACTTATCGAATTGGCTTCATATATTTTTGGAACAATTCCCCTGGCTCACAAAAAAAGACAGGATCACTTCCTCTCTGGAAAATGATCCTGCCTTTCGGTTCTCCGGCAAACATCCCTGTATTCTGTTATTCTGAGAAAAGGTCTTTGCAGACAAAGCCTTAAACTGTTTGTGTCCCGGTAGTGGATATGCCGCTGTCTTCCTTCTTTTCAGAAGCGCCGGTGACGCTATCATTACCTTCTGCATCAGAAGGTGACTGGATCTGTCGTTTCTCACCGCTCTGCCCCTGGTCGAATGATCTGTTTCCGGATGGCATGCCACCCGGTTTCCCGAATCTGCCGCGGGATTCGCCGGAAGAATCAGCAGCTTCGCCATTTTCATCCGACGCTCTTCCCTGTCCACTCACTGATCCGTTTCCATCGGAAGGCATCTGAGGCATGGAACCCTGATCTGGTCTGTTCCCGAATGTCCTGTTGCCGTTTCCATCCGTTCCCTGGGACATTCTGCCGCCCCCTCGCATGCCGCCGGTTCCACCACTGCCCATGACCAGGCTGCTCATCTGAATGCTTGTTTCCTTACCACCGGTTGTCAGCGTATAGGTGCTGTCCTTCACAATCTGCGGGGAGCTGACCAGGACACTGTTAAACTGTTTGTCTGTATCCATGGAAAGGATCACATTGCCGCTTTCATCTGTCAGTGTGATCGTTCCGGTCGCGGCATCGACGGTCTGAAGGATGGAACCCTGCGTTGATTTTTCGCTGAAGTTGACAGCCATACCCGAAGAACCGGACGCGATCACCGTCCCTCCGGTAATCACAGCCTCCGTTCCGATGTCCATCGCTCCGTTTCCGTTGTTTTCAGGCCCTTCGACCTCAATCACACCACCGGTGACGGTCAGAGAACCATTGGAGTCAATTCCGTCTCCTCCCGCGTTCACGTGGAGAGTTCCGCCATGAATGGTGATCCCCGCCTGGCTGTCTGCTTCAAATGGATTCTCCGTTCCTCCGCTGCTGTTACGATCTCCCGCCGCGTTCAGTCCATCGTCAGAAGATGTGAGCTGAATCTGTCCGTCATCAATCGTAATCGTACGGCCTTCCAGACCTTCCGCGCATTTTTCAATATTGATGTTCCCACCGGCGACCGTCAGGCTGCTGCTGGCATGGATCCCGTCGTCTGCCGCGCTGATGTTCAGCTCGCCGCCACTTATATAAATGAAACCTTTTTCCTCATCTTCCGTATTGGAGGAATGCAGGGCATCAGTGCCGGCGGTGATCTGATAAACTCCGTCCGCGATGCTGATGCTGTCTTTTCCGGAAATCGCCTTTTTGGCCGAGGTAATGGTGTATGTGCCACCTGTGAGGACCACATCATCCTTTCCGACGATCCCGTGTCCGGTTTCTCCACTGACCGTTAAAGATCCTGTTCCATTCAGGGTAAGGTCGGATTTGGAGAAAATCACCCCATCAATGTTATTGTCATCAATCGCTTCATACGCTCCTGTGACAGCCAGGCTGTTTTCTGTACCATTCGCAAGCGTGAGAAAAACCTTATCCGCTGATTTCACATATATGGCCGCGCTGCTGTCGTTACTGATCTGTACACCATTCAGCACAATCTGTATTTTATCGCTGTCTTCCGCGTCAACACAGAGCTGTCCGTCAGACAGAGTCCCTGAAACCAGATAAACTCCCTCCTCACGGATCGTGACCGTCTGTCCGCTGATCTCCACCTGCTCAGAATCACAGCTGGTATGGTCGTTATCAAGCTGGATGGAAATACTGTCCGAAGCGTCATATTCTCCTGAGAGATCCCGTTCGCTGAACAGATCATCTTCTGAAATGGCAGAAGCAGTATTCACGGTTGTTTCTGTTGTACCGGCTGAAGATTGTTGCGCCGCGGCCGCGTCCCTGCCCCCGGTGGTACTGCAGGCGGTCATGGAGACTGCTATCACCAGAGCGGCTGCGAAAGCCAGCAGTCTTTTTCTGTATGTTTTCATAATTCTGTGATGAGTCATATCTGTTCCCTTCTTTACGTATTTCTGATTTTCTGATCATCATGGAGGCAGCGGTCAGAACCGGTCAATCCTTTTTTCCCGGTTCCTGCAGCGGAATGAAGTACGTTCATCTCCCTGGTCCACAGTTCCCGTATGTATCAGTTGCTTCCATGCTGTATGCTGCTCCATGATTCCATCCTTCCGGCTTCCCTGATGCGGGAACAGTATGCCGGCATTTCCGGCAGCGCTGCCGGATGCTCCGTCTTTCCTGCGCGTCTGGTCATCACCGGTCCGTTCAGATATCTTTTTCCGGGAGTATTGATTTTCTTCAGATAATGGATTCCATAGGATATCACTGCGCCGATCAGCAGAATCATCCCCAGAATCCAGTAATACTTTGTAAATGCAGACGTTGTCCCGTAGATGTCAAAGACTCCTGTCAGCATACTGCCAATGGTAAATGTCAGGATGCTCCAGCAGTGCAGCGTCTGCGTCCTCACGTCCGGCAAAGGGATTCTCCGGATCCTGTGCACCAGGACGGACAGGAAGCCCCCGGCCAGGGGAATCAGGCAGAGCCCGACCATAAAGGGAGAATAGACATGATGGCTCATCAGCTCATAAACGAAGCTGAATACAGCGGCGAAGACAGTCAGGGCCATCCAGCTTATTAAAGGTTTTCTGTAAGACGTTTCATCAGGCGATATAAACAATGTCGCTCACGCTCCTTTCACGAATCGAATGACCATTTGTCGTCGGACAATTGACCACTTCTCCATTAAAATACATGGTGGAGGATCCGCCTCCGTCGAGATTGTAGGCTGTTTCACAGCCCAGGCTCTCCATGAATTCCGCCAGCTCGTAAAGAGTCAGCCCTTCACTTTCCGATGTCCTTCCATCGGATACCACAAAGACATAATGGGTGTCGCTGATCCAGCCGATCGCCGTCCGCGGATTGCTGGACATCGCGTGTCCGACTTCTTCATCTTCTGAAACAGAGACCGATCCGTTCTCAATCAGTCCCGGTCCGAAGCAGAACACCTGTACCGCACCCTGGTCCAGAAGCTCCTGCGCGGTCGTATCGCCTTCACGGATGACCTCCATACTCCCGTCTTCATAGATCACCAGATCTTCCTGATCCCCGTCCGTACTGTCACTGCTGTAAAGGATACCGTTCCTTATGACATATCCGTTTCTGGCACTGTAATAATCGCCGTTGATGGCAAGGACAGCGTCATGGTTTTCCGCGATTTCGGATGTCACCTCTGTGATGTTTTTCCCATAGGTATCTTCCGCGAATGCGGTCTTCAGGGAATCCGGACTGTCCAGCAGGACATCTGCCACATAAATCTGTGTATCATTCTCTGTATACGTTCTGATCGTAACGGTCATCCCGTCGGAGGTATAAGAGTTCTCTGTGATATACGCGTTTGCGGTGTTACCGGAAGATTCTGAGGAATCTGATGTCTCCGCGGCGCTGACAGTCTGATAGGACTGGGGTATGACAAAAGCCTGCAGGAGTACAAACGCTGTAAACAACAGGAGAAACACACCATAAAACAGAGAAAACCTTTTCTTTGTAAACATTTCGTGCTTCCTTTCTCAGTCAATCCTGTTCCCGGTTATCGGAAATCCGGAAGAATTTCCCGGATATTCTTTTTCATGTCCGGTCTGCCTGTCGCATTTACGGAATCCGGACAGGTATTTTTCGCTTTCCGGAAGACAACCAGGGACTGGACAAGATAGCTGATCACAAACAGGATGGCTTCGGTCAGTATTTTCGCGACGACAGGACTGATTCCCACAACCTGTACCAGGAAACTGAGCAGAAGTGTATTCCCGGCCAGGATGCCTGCCGCCAGCGCCACGTATCCTGGCAGTGTTTTCCGGACTGGCTGTTCATCAC
>CAMNJG010000008.1 GCA_946541285.1 uncultured Clostridia bacterium | reverse complement strand
GTGCGTTTTGAAAAGGCTGTCCCCAAAACTGTGATACTGTTATAAGCAGCGTTTTTTCATATGGTTCTGACTGTCCACTGAATTGTAACAAAGGAGGCCCCCATGAAATACGCAGAAGAAAACATGCAGTACCATATCGGCGTCAGAAACGGCGAAATCGGCAGGTACGTCCTGCTTCCGGGAGATCCCGGCCGCTGCGCCCTGATCGCATCCCATTTCGACCACGCAGAAAAAACCGCGGAAAACCGGGAATTCTGTACCTATACAGGGACACTGGACGGCGAGCGCGTCAGCGTCACATCCACCGGCATCGGAGGCCCGTCCGCCGCCATCGCCGTAGAAGAACTGGTCCGGGCCGGAGCCGATACCTTTATCCGCGTCGGTACCTGCGGGGGCATGCAGGAAGAAGTCATCGGCGGCGATCTCATCATCGCCACGGCCGCGGTCCGGGCCGACGGCACCAGCCAGGAATACGCGCCGCTCGCCTACCCCGCTGTCTCCGATTTTGTCCTTACGACTTCACTGACAGAAGCCGCCGGCAACCTGGGCAAACGCTTTCATACCGGCGTGGTCCAGTCCAAGGATTCCTTTTACGGACAGCACGAACCATCCATCATGCCCACTGAAGGGGAACTGACCGCGAAATGGAACGCCTGGCTCCGCATGGGCTGCCTGGCATCCGAAATGGAATCCGCGGCGATCTTTATCGTGGCACAGTATCTGAGAGTCCGGGCTGCCGCCATATTCCTGGCCATCGCCAATCAGGAACGCGAAAAAAAAGGACTGCCGAATCCGGTAGTCCATGATACAGAAAGCGCCGTGAAAACCGCAGTTGAGGCGCTGCGTCTCCAGATCCGCAAAGACCGGCAGGCATCCTGAAGAGTGTCCGCTGAAAACAGAGTATCATTTCAAAAGAAGGACCGCCCGGAGGGCGGTCCTTCGTCACATTCACAGTCTGATTCTGTTATCTTCTGCGGTTCAGCGTTTCTTTTTCCTCAGAACAGCCGGCCACTGAATGGTGTCACAGCCATCTGTCATTCCACCGTCACACTCTTGGCCAGATTCTTCGGTTTGTCAATATCACAGCCGCGGAAACGGGCGATATAGTAGGCGAAAAGCTGCAGCGGCACAATCGCCAGGATCGGGGATACATCATCCATGCACTGCGGGATCACCACAAATTCATCCGCGTCCTTCAGCGCTTCTTCACAGCCCTCCTGGGCGATCGCGAACACATGCGCGCCGCGGGCTTTTACTTCCTGAATATTGGAAACTGTCTTTTCCAGGAGGGACTGTTGTGTCGCCAGCGCGATGACCGGCGTTCCCTTTTCGATCAGCGCGATCGTTCCATGCTTCAGTTCGCCGGCCGCGATCGCGAAGGAATTGATATAGGAGATTTCCTTCAGCTTCAGGGAACCCTCCAGCGCCACCGCGGAATCCACACCCCGTCCGATAAAGAACGCGTGATCCTGCTGGTACAGCTTCGAAGCAACGGTTTCCACCTGCTCCTGGTTCTTCAGATATTTCTCCAGCTTTTCCGGAATCGCGGACAGTTCCTCCAGATACTCATGATACAGCTCATCACTGAGGACTTCTTTCTTCCGCCCCATATACAGCGCGATCAGATACATGCAGACCAGCTGTGTCGTATAGGCCTTGGTCGACGCCACCGCGATCTCCGGACCCGCCCAGGTATAGAATACATCGTCCGATTCCCTGGCGATGGAGCTGCCTACGACATTGACCACGGACATGATCCTGGCGCCTTTTTCCTTCGCCATCCGCAGCGCGCCCAGCGTGTCCAGCGTCTCTCCCGACTGGCTGATCGCGATGAACAGCGTATTTTCATCAATATACGGATCCCGGTAGCGGAATTCCGACGCCACATCCACCTCGACATGGATATGCGCCAGTTTCTCAATGGCGAACTTGCCGATCAGTCCCGCGTGATACGCCGTTCCACAGGCGACGATATAGACATTGTCAAACTTCTCGATCTCTTCCTTCGTCAGGTCGATGCCGTCAAGAACAATTTCTCCCTGCTCATCCAGACGGCGGATCAGGGTGTCCCGGATCCCGGAAGGCTGCTCGTGGATCTCCTTGAGCATGAAATGATCATAGCCTTCCTTTTCCGCCGCGTCCGCGTCCCAGGTGACATTGAAGACATCCCGGTGGACTTCCTCCCGGTCAGCGTTGAAAATCTTTACTTCGTTTTCTTTCAGCACCACCAGCTCATTGTTTTCAATGAGATAAATCTGACGCACATATTTCAGGAGCGCCGGGATATCACTGGCGATAAAGTTCCCGCGCTTCCCCAGCCCGACAATCAGCGGGCTGTCCTTGCGCGCGGCAACGATCTTATCCGGTTCGTCCGCGGAAATGACACCGAACGCGTAAGCGCCCCGCATTTTCTGCGTCGCCTGATACACCGCGTCCTCCAGGTTGCTGCCGTCATAATAGACGCCGATCAGGTGGGCCGCCACCTCCGTATCGGTATCGGAGCGGAAGACCGAGCCGTGTTCTGCCATCAGCTCCTCCTTCAGCTCCGCGTAATTCTCAATAATGCCATTATGAACGACCGCGATCCGTCCGCTCATATCCGTATGCGGATGCGAATTCCGGTCCGATGGCTCTCCGTGGGTCGCCCAGCGGGTATGCCCGATCCCGGTATGGGAAAACAGTCCCTCATCCCGGATCAGATCCTCAAGATTGGCGATTCTTCCCTTTTTCTTGCGGACCAGCAGATTGTTGTCATTGCAGAGCGCGATCCCGGCCGAATCATAGCCTCTGTACTCAAGTTTCTTGAGTCCCTCAATAATCACGCCTGTGACATTCTCATCCGCGATATAGCCTACAATTCCACACATATTCAGTATTCCCCAATTAATTGCAATAACGATTTTTTAATATCACGCCAGTATACCAGAACACCGTCAGATTGACAATATGGAAGCCAGTTCCGTTATTTTTGTCTGAACATGGTTCTGCGAAACGGAGGCTTCTTCCAGATTCGCCACAATCACTTCGTCCCCGCGCACACCGACCGCGACACCACGCACTTCATCCCGCAGCAGTTCCACGGCACGGTAGCCCAGCCTGGCCGCCAGCACCCGGTCCCCGGCAGTCGGGGTTCCGCCGCGCTGGATATACGCCGGAACGACACTTCTGGTCTCAATCCCGGTCCGTTCCTCCAGCTGCTTCGCCAGTTCCGCCGTATCGATATCCACACCTTCCGCTTTCATGATAATGCTGTGGTGCTTTCCTCTCTGTTTTCCGGCAACCATCTTTTCCGCAATCGCGTCGAGATCATATGGCACCTCCGGGATCAGGATGGACTCCGCGCCGGCTGCCAGACCGGCCGTCAGGGCCAGGTCGCCGCAGTGGCGTCCCATGACTTCCACCACCGTCGCCCGGCCGTGCGCGACCGTCGTATCACGGATGTTCCCCAGCAGGGATACCACCGTATTGACCGCCGTATCAAAGCCAATTGTCCGGTCTGTATAACCAAGATCATTGTCGATCGTCCCCGGCACACCGATCGTCCCGATTCCTTTTTTCAGGAGGGAAACCGCGCCTTTAAAGGATCCGTCACCGCCGATCACCACAATCCCTTCAATGCCAAACAGCTTCGCCTGCCGCACGGCATCCTTCAGTCCTTCTTCCGTCATGAAACGGGGACTCCTGGCGCTCCGGAGCATCGTCCCGCCCCGGTGGATGATATCGGAAACCGAAGAAACCCCCAGTTCCTCGATTTCTCCGTTCATCAGGCCTTCGAAACCATGATAAATTCCGTACACCTGCATATCGTTGTAAACGGCACCTCGTACCACTGCTCTCACGGCCGCGTTCATGCCGGGAGCATCACCGCCACTGGTCAGAACTCCGATTTTTTTCACTGTCTACACCTCCTCTTCCACCAGACTGTGCAGTTCCGCGTACAGGCTGCTGCACGGCCTGACCTTCTGTGACGCCATCACCCGCTGTCCCGTTTTCTGGAGAAGGATCATCACCTTGCGGTTGCCCGGATAATGGGACAAAATTTCCGACAGGCGGGTCAGCGACTGGTTGATATTCCGATTCCGCGGAATCGTCAGGTACACATCCCGGTCGTCCTCCGCGATATGATAATCATCGATATCCACAATATCGGAAGCCAGCAGTTTTACCGGCTCTTCTTCTCTCATCTGCAGACGGCCGGATACCACGACAATCCGGTCGTTCCCGATCACATGGCGGACCTGTTCATAAGTCTTCGGAAACACGATCACTTCCGCATCCCCGTACAGATCCTCGACCTGCAGGAAGGCCATCAGGGTGTTTTTCTTCGTGATCATCGTCCTCACGGAACGGATCATACAGCCCATCGTCACCTTCATGCCATCGGACAGACCGTTGCCTCCCGGATCTCCGAGCTTTGCCGTATCCACCGAGGAAATTGACCGGATCCGTTCTTCAAAATCATCCAGCGGATGTCCCGATACATACACACCGAGCACTTCCTTTTCCATTTCCAGACGGCGCTGACGGCTGAAATCCCGGATTTCCGGCATCTGGAAGGTCACACGGTCCGCACCGGCGTCCATCATCATTTCCATATCCCCGAACAGGGAAATCTGCCCCGGTACATTATTTTTTGAAAGATCATGGGCACTGTCCAGTAACGGTTCATACACCGCGCTCAGCTGGGCGCGGTTCCCGTTCAGGCAGTCGAAGGCTCCCGCTTTGATCAGGCTCTCCACCGCCTTTTTATTTACCCTGGAAACATCGAGGGAATCGATGAAATTCTGGAACGAAGTAAAGCCGCCCGTATGTTCCCGCGCGCGCAGGATTTCCTCAATCACACCATCCCCGACATTGCGGATCCCTGTAAAACCGAAACGCACCGCGCCGTCCGTCACCGCGAATTTCCTGCTGCTCTGGTTGATATCCGGAGGCAGTACCCGGATCCCATGCTCCCGGCAGTTCCGGATATACTGGGCGATCTTCGCGGAGTCATCACTGACACTGGTCATCAGGGCCGCCATGAATTCGGCCGGATAATGGTACTTCAGCCAGGCGGTCTCATAGGCCACCACCGCGTAAGCTGCCGCGTGGGATTTATTAAACGCGTATGACGCGAAACTGACCATATGCGCGAAAATCTCCCGGGCGACATTCTCCGGAATCCCGTTTGCCACACAGCCCGGCACCGCCGCCTGTCCATCCTCTGCGGGACGGCCGTTTACAAAATATTCCTCTTCCTGCAGCATCACATCTGCTTTTTTCTTGGACATGGCCCGGCGCACCAGGTCACTGCGCCCGTAGGAATACCCGGCCAGATCCCGGACGATCTGCATGACCTGTTCCTGGTAGATCAGGCACCCATAGGTCACATTGAGGATCGGCTCCAGATGCGGATCCTGATACGTAATCCCCTCCGGATTCTTTTTGTTCCTGATATACGTCGGGATCGAATCCATCGGTCCCGGGCGGTACAGGGAAATCCCGGCGATAATATCATCCATGCAGTCCGGTCCCAGGCTTTTCATAAACTGTGTCATCCCGCCGGATTCCAGCTGGAAAACTCCCAGTGTATTGCCGTCGGCAATCATCCGGAACACCGCCGGGTCATCGAACGCCATCGCGCTGAAATCCACCTTCCGGCCATGGATCTGTTCAATGGCGTCCAGCGCGTCCTGGATGACGGTCAGTGTCCGGAGCCCCAGAAAATCCATCTTGAGCAGTCCGAGTTCCTCGATCGTCACCATATTGAACTGCGCGGAAACACCTTTGTCCGACATATACAGCGGGACATAGTCGTCCAGCGGGTCACGGGAGATCACGACGCCTGCCGCATGGGTAGAGGCGTTGCGCGGCATCCCTTCCAGCGCCTGTGCCACATCGATCAGGCGGTGGATTTCCGGATCCTCCTCATAGGTCTTTTTCAGCTCCGGATTGACTTCCATCGCCCGGGCGATCGTCATGTGGAGATCAAATGGAATCATTTTCGCGACCGCGTCCGTGCGGGCATAACTCACCTGCATGACCCGGCCGACATCCCGCACCGCCTGCTTCGCCTTCATCGTACCGAATGTGATAATCTGGGAAACGTGGTCCCTGCCGTACTGCTGTACAACGTAGTCGATGACTTCACCGCGCCGCTCATAGCAGAAGTCCACGTCGATATCCGGCATACTGATCCGTTCCGGGTTGAGGAAACGCTCGAAAATCAGTCCGTACTTCAGCGGGTCGATATCCGTAATCTTCAGACAGTACGCGACGACACTGCCCGCCGCGGAGCCCCGTCCCGGTCCCACCGGGATCCCCCGGGATTTGGCGAAATTGATAAAATCCCACACAATCAGAAAATATTCCACATATCCCATACCGACGATCGTGCGGAGTTCGTAGGAAATCCGCTCCTCCAGCTCCGGCGTGATCCTGCCATAGCGCTCCTCCGCCCCCGCGCGGCACAGGGACCTCAGATAAGACTCGTTATCATAAGGCTCCGGCGGTACAAACTGCGGCAGATGCAGGTGATCGAAATCAAAAGTCACCTGGCAGCGTTCCGCGATCTTATGGGTATTCTCGATCGCTTCCGGGATCTCCGGAAACAGCGCTCTCATTTCCTCTTCTGATTTGAGGTAAAACTGATCGTTCGCGAATTTCATCCGGTCCGGGTCATTCAGACAGGACGACGTCTGGATACAGAGCAGCACATCGTGATATCCCGCGTCCTCCCGGTTGATATAGTGGACATCGTTGGTCGCGATCAGGGGGATGCCGGTTTCCCTGCTCATACGGATCAGCTGGGGATTGACGCGGGCATCCTCCGGAAGTCGATGATCCTGCAGTTCCAGGAAAAAAGAATCCTTTCCGAAAATGTCCCGGAATTCCAGGGCAATCTGCTTTGCCCCCTCATAGTCTCCTTCAAGGAGCTTTCTCTGTACATCCCCGGCCAGGCACGCACTGGCCGCGATAATCCCTCCGCTGTAGCGGCGGAGCAGTTCCCGGTCCACACGGGGCTTGTAATAAAAGCCTTCCGTAAAAGAACGGGACACCATCCGGATCAGATTTTTGTAGCCTTCGTTGTTTTCGGCCAGGAGGATCAGATGTCCCCGGCGTTTATCCTTTTCCGGATCCCGGTCAAAACGGGTCCGGGCCGCGGTATAGACCTCACAGCCGATAATGGGACGGATCCCCGCCTTCCGCGCGGCTTTATAAAAGTCCACCACACCGAACATGACGCCGTGGTCCGTAATCGCCAGGGAATCCATCCCCATTTCCGCGGCTTTCGCCACCAGCGGCTCAATCCGGGCGGCACCGTCCAGCAGGCTGTATTCCGTATGGACATGCAGATGTGTAAAACTCATAATCGGATCTCCCCCGCTTCCGCCCTGGCGTTAAATTCCGACAGATCTTCGTATTCTGTCCAGGAATCCGGCACCGCGGTTCCTTTCAGATACTCCCTCCGGATATAGGAGAGGGAGGCTGCTTCCCCCAGGACGGCCAGGTACGTCAGCAGATATCCCAGTTCCCGGCGGGTTTCGTCATGCATGAGATAACGGCCGCTGCTGCGGTAAAAAAATCTCGCGGGACTGGCCTGTGTATAGTTTTCCTTTTCATAAACCCTGCAGGCAGCGATACGGTCGCAGAACATTTCTGCCACATAACGCCGCGGCATCCGCATCCCGGTCACTTTCCCCGGAGAGCGGGCGTCATAATCCAGCCAGTACTCGAAATGATGCCGGTTCCGGCCTTTGTGGTGCAGCCAGGAAAGGGACAGCCCGGTGACTTCCCGCTCATAGTTATTCGGGCTGCGGTCCCCCTGAAAATAGACGATCCCTTTCGAGAATTCGGTCCAGGAGTACTTGGACAGATCATGGAGCAGTCCCTGGCGGTACAGACCCGCCCGGAAACAGAGTTTCATGACCATGAATTTGTGCAGTGTGATCGTTTTAAAGTGTCCCCATATATTCATTCTGATAATTCCATGTCTCCAGAGGGCTGTATCCGGAAGCGTACTGTCTCCGCGGCGCGATGGCAGCGGTCAGCGTCAGGAAGCAAGCTCAATACTGAGTCCGGATTTAATGTCATCAAGCCTCTGATTGTTGTAGTTTTCATAAAGAGAGTAGATGATATCCCGCGCTACCTCGTCATACGGCTGATAACCACTGTCATGGCTGTCCGTGATCAGAATCACCGCGTAGCCATCCCCGGTTTTCACAGGTTCCTCTGTATATTCCCCGACTGCTTTGACAAAAATACCTTTCCCGAAACGGCTCCGGACCTCCTGTTTATTGAAAAAACCGAGATCGCCGCCACTGGCCGCGCTGTTGGCGTCAACAGAAACCTCCCGCGCGACCGTCGCGAAGTCCTCTCCCTGATCCAGCCTCTGCACGGCACCGGCTGCCTGCTTCTTCTTTTTTGTCAGAATCAGGCTCAGCCGCTTTTCCTTATCAACTTTGTAATCTTCCAGATGCGATTCATAGTATGCCTGCGCTTCCGCAGCGACCGTGTCTTCTTCATACTGCGCCCTGGTTTCCTCAAAGAATTTCCCGATGACAAACTGATTTCTGTAAAAACGGATCAGATCGTCATACGAAATATCGTTCTGGTCCAGAAATTCTGCTTCATTGGACTGAATCTCTTCCAGGAACGCGTTTTTTCCGGAATTGTACGCGTCGTCATAGATTTCTGTCCCATTATTCCGGTAATACTCACAGACAGCCTCCGCGTTTACCATCTCCTCCAGACACTGCTGCTTCTGTCCGACATCCACCTCGGACGGATCATATCCTTCCCGGTACATGGACAGTGCCGTATAGGTATCCAGCGCCTGCTGCGTAATGATACTCTCACCAATCCGCGCCACCTGCCGGTCAGCATCCAGGGAACCGGCACAGCCGGCAGCCAGCAGAGACAGCAGACACGTCAGACAGACAGCTGCCGCCGATCTGATCAGTTTTTTCATCTTCAGTCACCCTCTCCCGCTAAACAGGGATTCCTCCGGAAACCCATACAAATCCGGCGCTGTCAGCCCGGACTTCTTTTTCTCCGTACCATCCGCAGACTGCTGCCGGAACTGACAGCCCTCATCCTCTATTCTACAAACGTATCTTATCACAAATCCGCTGATTCTGCCCGGAGAATCGGCTGCGTTTCTTTTTTCACAGGCTGCGGGCAGCAGCAACATCCCCTCATAACGCCGAATTCAGGACCTCCAGGAACTCCAGCGCCTCATCCAGCTTCCTGGAACGTTTCTGCACCGGCACCCGGATGAACGGGCGGGACCCCAGGTTCACGATAATCCGGTTTCCGAATACCTCGGAAAGCTGCAGTGCTTTTTCCTGCGGGATCCGGGTACCGGCAGGATACCGGAACACCAGCCGGCCCCCTTCTTCCGACACCCTGGCCAGGCCTGCTTCGCGGCAGCGGGATCTGATCAGTGCCACTTTCATGAGGGAGCGGGTCTCGGACGGAATCGTGCCGAAACGATCCGTAAATTCATCCGAAATTTCCTGCAGATCTTCTGCGGTACGGATGGACGCGACTTCCTTATACATATCCAGACGGACCGTATCCTCCGGGATATATTCCGAGGAAATAAATGCGTCTGCCGTGATATCGACAGATACCTCCAGCTCTTCTTCCTGTACCTGAGCGCCGCCCTTCAGCCGCCTGACAGCCTCGTCAATCATCTTACAGTAGAGTTCATAACCGATCATCATCATATGACCGGACTGCTCCACGCCCAGAAGATTCCCGGCGCCCCGGATCTCCAGGTCCTTCATGGCGATCCGGAAGCCGGAACCGAATTCCGTAAATTCCCGGATGGCCCGGAGGCGCCGCTCCGCGACTTCGCTGAGGACTTTGTTTTTCTGGTACATCAGGTACGCGTAGGCCGAGACACTGGAACGTCCCACCCTGCCCCGGAGCTGGTACAGCTGCGCCAGCCCGTAACGGTCCGAATCCAGGACAATCAGCGTGTTGGCGGAAGGAATGTCGATCCCCGATTCAATAATCGTCGTCGCGACAAGGACATCGTATTCGTGGTCAATGAAATCCGTCATGACATCTTCCAGCTTTTTTTCATCCATCCGGCCGTGGGCGACGGCGATCCGCGCTTCCGGAAGGAGTTCCCGGAGCTTTGCCGCAATCAGGTTGATGCCTTTGACACGGTTATAGACGACAAAACACTGTCCTCCCCGGTCGATTTCCCTGCGGATGATCTCCCTCACCAGGACATCATCCTCCTCCATAACATACGTCTGGACCGGATGACGATCCTGCGGCGGTTCCTCAATCGTACTCATGTTCCGGATCCCGGAGAGGGACATATGCAGCGTCCGCGGGATCGGTGTGGCGGACATGGACAGGACATCCACATTTTTCTTCAGTTTTTTGATCGCTTCCTTATGCTGTACGCCGAACCGCTGTTCTTCGTCAATTACCAGAAGGCCCAGATCTTTAAACTTCACATCTTTCGACAGGAGCCGGTGGGTCCCGATCATGACGTCGACACTTCCTTCCGCCAGTTTCCGGATGCTTTCCTTCTGCTGCGCGTCCGTCCGGAAACGGGAAAGGACTTCAATATTACATGGAAAGTTCCCGAAGCGTTCTTTAAAGTTTTCATAATGCTGACGGGCCAGCAGTGTGGTCGGCACCAGCAGTGCTGCCTGTTTCCCATCCATCACGCATTTGAAGATCGCCCTGGCGGCCACCTCGGTTTTTCCGAACCCCACATCCCCGCACAGCAGGCGGTCCATCGGCCACGGACTTTCCATATCCATCTTGACTTCTTCGATACAGCGCAGCTGGTCTTCCGTCTCCTCATACGGGAACTGTTCCTCAAACTGCTGCTGCCACGGGGTATCCGCCTCAAACTGGTACCCGAATTCCATTTTCCGCTCCGCGGAAAGCTGTACCAGTTCCTCTGCCATATGTTCGATGGCGGCCCGCGCCCTGGCTTTTGTTTTGCTCCAGTCCGCGGTACTCAGTTTATTCACCTTCGGAACCGCTCCACCGGAGCCGATATACGGCTGAATGAGGTCCATCTGCTCCACCGGTACATACAGCATGTCCCCGCCGGCATAACGTACCGCCATATAATCCCTGCGGATCTCATCTACCACCATCGGCCGGATCCCGACAAACTGGCCGATCCCGTGATTTTCATGGACGACATAATCCCCTTCATGGAAATCCGCGAAAGCCGCCATCCGGTCCGCTGCCTTCTTTTTCTTTTTTCTTTTCTTTTTCGCGGAAGAGCGGAATACATCCCGGTCCGAAAGAAACGCTTCCCGGTCATCGGTAAAATACATCCCTGCCGGAAGGGATCCCTGTTCATAGACCACATTCCCGGTGATCCCGCTCCGCTCCGCGAATTCCCTCAGGCTGCGCACGCGGTTTTCATCGGAGCATGCCACCCGGACACGGTATCCTTCCTTCAGCAGACGCTGCAGTTCTTCCCCGTACAGATCCATCCGCCCGCTGAAAAACGGCGGTGCCATGCAGCGGACATCGATCAGTGCCACCTGCGTATTCAGATAATTCAGCTTCTTTGAAAACGGCGTCGTCACCAGGGTGTGACGTACCGTCAGTGCTTCCGCCATCAATGGCAGGTCCGCGAAATTTTCTGTTTTCTGCGGGTCAATGGTCCCGGCCGCCGCCGCGGAAGCCCAGTCCCGTTCCGCCAGGTCCCGGGTCTCGCACAGGCGGTCCCAGTCATCTGCCACCACCATCGCGTCTCCCTGCAGATAATCCCACAGATACCGGGCTTCTTCCGGTTCCTCCGGATCCATCAGCACAGAAGGGCAAATGCTGACCGAGTCCACAGACCCGTTGGAGCGCTGTGTCATCGGGTCAAACGTACGGATGCTTTCTACTTCAGTATCAAAAAAATCGATCCGGTACGGATACTCACTGCCCGGAGGGAACAGATCCAGGATTTCACCCCGCAGGCTGAACTGTCCGGCCACCTCGGCCACCGCGCTTCGTTCATATCCCAGCTCTGTCAGTTTCTGCGCCAGATCCCGGCCCGCGTCCTTCCCTTCCGTCAGGACAATTCTGGACGACAGGAATTTCTCTGCCGGACACATGCCCCGCTCCGCCGCCATCACCGGCGCGAGATAATAACCTTCACGGCCTTCCAGCATGGCCGTCAGGCACTCCAGTCTCCGGTAGCTGTTCACCCGGCTCTTGGCTTCATACGCAAAAAGACTGCGCTCTTCATCCGGGAAAAGACAGACTCTGTGGTCCGGATCGTAATACGCCAGGTAATCCCGCATCTCTTCCGCCCGCTTTTCAGAAGACACGATGATGAGGATCTGCCCGGGATGTTCGCGCATGATTCTTGCACAGGCATACGCGGTCTGCCCTTCTCCCAGTCCATGGGCATAGAGGATCCCCGAGCCGTGTTCTCTGGCGGCAGTAACCACACCTTCTATTCCACTGTACATGCTGTATTCCCTTTCTCCTGCTCTGTACCAGCTTCTCCGGATGCCACCTCTGGCGAAGGCAGTACGTTTTCAGACGCTTCCTCTCCGGTTTCTTTTGCCTCTTTTTTCGGCTTTTTCTTCTTTTTCGTATTGTAGCGGTTCATGGCCGTGGAGATCCCGTCCGTCACGATACATTCCGCCGCGTCGGCCGCTTTCAGGATCGCTTCACGCATTTTGTCCCGGTCATCGCCGGTAAATCCGCTGATGACATAATGTACCAGATCCCTGCCGCCTTTTTCACCGCCGATGCCTACCCGGATCCGCGGGAAGCCGTCATCCTGCAGCTGATATACCACAGAACGCATCCCATTATGCGTCCCCGCGCTTCCTCTGGAGCGGATGCGCAGTGTCCCCACAGGAATATCGATATCGTCGTAAATAACGATGAGATCCTCCATCTCGATTTTATAGAAACTGACAATCTCCCGCAGGCTTTCCCCGCTCAGGTTCATATACGTCTGGGGCTTGACCAGGATCACCTTTTCTGTCCCGATCCGGCCTTCCCCGATCAGCGCTTTGAACCTGAGCTTCCGGATCTCGATGCCCAGCTTGTCCGCCAGGATATCCAGCGTCATAAAGCCGACATTATGCTTTGTATTTTCATACTCTCTGCCCGGATTTCCCAGGCCGGCAATGATTTTCAAATTTCTGTTTTCCTTTCCACTACGCTTCCTGCAATGACCCCTCATCGATCTGCCCGTCAGGTCACCGGTCTGCCTGTTAAACAGTGTCTGCTATCAAGTCCCCATTGAACTTAAAGATGCAGGCTGTCGAAGTATATGCCTGCATTCCGTATATTTTTTAATGAAAAGAAACCATGCGGGCAGACACGGTTTGATGCCTGTGCTCTGGAATCCGTCCGTTTCCGGAGAGCGCAGGCCATCCTGCAGATCTGTAACGACAGATAAGCCGCGGATCTGAAATCCCCGGCTGGCTCTGTTCTGTGTGATATCAGGAACTGTGGGCAAATCACCTTTCCCGTTCGCGCACAGTTCCCTGTTATGAACTCCTCACAGCCTGCGGATATGGACAGGCGCCGCACAGGACATCCCCCACTTTTCAGAGACTGTGAACAGTGATGTTTTTACTGATTGTTAAACAATGTGCTGAACGACTCGTTGGAGAAGACTCTTCTCATGGCCTCCGCGAACATCGGCGCGACGGAGAGCAGCTTGATCTTGTCACACGGCATCTTTTCCGGAAGCGGGATGGTGTTGAGCAGAACCATTTCCTTGATATGGGAATCCTGGATCCGCTTAAAAGCCTGGCCGGAAAGCACCGGATGGGTCGCGCAGGCGTAGACTTCCTTCGCGCCCAGACCGATCAGCGCGTTCGCCGCGTTGGTAATGGTTCCCGCCGTATCGACCATGTCATCCACCAGGATCGCCGTTTTGTCCTTGACATCACCAATAATATTCATGATTTCCGATACGTTCGGCTTCGGTCTTCTTTTGTCTACGATCGCGATCGGACACTCCAGGATCGTCGCGAAAGCCCTGGTCCTGGTCACACTCCCCAGATCCGGCGATACTACGACGACGTCATTCTGAATCTTCTGGCTGCTGATGCAATCCTTGAAATATTTGCCGAGGATCGGGGAACCGATCAGGTGATCCACCGGGACATCAAAGTATCCCTGAATCTGCGCCGCATGCAGGTCCATAGTGATGATCCGGTCCACACCGGCTGCCATCAGCAGATCGGCTGTCAGCTTCGCTGTGATCGGATCCCTTGGCTTGGCCTTCCGGTCCTGCCGCGCGTAACCATAATATGGAATAACCGCGTTGATCCTGGACGCGGACGCTCTCTTCATGGCATCGATCATGATCAGCAGTTCCATCAGATTGTCGTTGGTCGGCGCGCAGGTGGACTGGATAATATAGACATCCTCTCCTCTCACGCTCTCCCAGATACTGACAGAAATTTCACCGTCGCTGAATTTGGTAATTGTCGATTTGCCCAGGGGCTGTCCCATAATGTTGGCGATTTCCTCCGCCAGTACAGGATTGGAATTCCCGGCAAAAAGTTTATATTCACTGTATACTCCGTTTTTCATTGATATGTTCCTCCAGATCTCTGTCCGTCCCTCAGGTATCCCGGACGGTACAGCTGTCCGGAACCTCCGTAAAATACACGGTTTCCGTATTTCACGCGTATGGATCTGTGTACCAGAGGCCGTTACAGTCTGTGCACAGATCCCAGGTTCCTTATTCGTGCTCTTCCGGTTCTGTACCGGTTTTTTTGCCGTGAAGATTGCTGCGGATCAGACCCTTGCGCTCTACCCAGCCTTCCAGGGATTTATCCGGCGACCTGCCGACAATCAGCGACCCCGACGGTGCCTCTTTGGTAACGGTCGTCCCCGCGGCGATAAACGCGTCATCATGTACCGTGACCGGAGCCACCAGGTTGGAATTGCTGCCGACAAACACCCGGTCTCCTACCACGGTCCGGTGCTTGTTTTTGCCATCATAATTGGCGAAAATCACGCCGCAGCCGATATTGCAGTCCGTTCCCACATCCGCGTCCCCGATATACGCGAGATGCGATGCCTTGGAGCCATCGCCGAAATCCGCGTTTT
This sequence comes from uncultured Clostridia bacterium, assembly GCA_946541285.1. Lineage (GTDB taxonomy): Bacteria > Bacillota > Clostridia > Peptostreptococcales > Anaerovoracaceae > RUG708. The sequence continues at coordinate 2,915 of CAMNJG010000008.1, read as the reverse complement.
TGAATTCAACAAAATCACCGACCTTGCATTCCTGGCCAATCGAGGTACCCGGACGGATATACGCGAACGGCCCCACACTGCTGTCCTTCCCGACAGAACTGTCCAGGATGACGGATTTCTGTACGTCCGCGCCATCCGCAATTACCGCATTTTCGAGGATACAGTCCGTGCCGATCATGACGCCGCTGCCAATCTCCGTATCGCCCCGCAGCACGGTTCCCGGCCAGATTTCCGTATCCCGGCCGATCCGCACACCATCCTCGATATAGGTCCGCTCCGGATCCAGGATCGTCACGCCATTCATCATATGCCCGTGATTGATCCGGCGCTGCATCACTTTCGCCGCCGCCGCCAGCTGCACCCGGTTATTGACCCCCATGATTTCTTCCGGGTCGTCCACACAGAAAGCTGCCGTTTTCTGCCCTGCGGAGACAGCCAGTTCCACCAGATCCGTCAGATAATACTCATGCTGCGCGTTTTCGTTGGTGATCTTCGGAAGGGTTTCCCGCAGGAACGCCGCGTCCACACAGTACATCCCGGCATTGACTTCCCTGACAAGCTTCTCTTCCTCACTGGCATCCTTCTGCTCCACAATGCACTGAAGCCCCCCGTCCGGATCGCGCAGAATCCTGCCGTAGCCCGTCGGATCCTCATATTCCGCAGTCAGCACCGTCAGCACCGCTTCCTGCGCGGCATGATACTCCGCGAAAGCCGTGAGCGTCTCCGCGGTAATCAGCGGTGTATCACCACACAAAATAAAAACGTCACCTGTCCCAGGAATCCGGTCAAGCGCCTGCATCACAGCGTGGCCCGTCCCGAGCTGTTCCTCCTGCACCGCGAAAGTGACGTTCTCACCTGACAGCGCTTTCCTGACAACATCCGCTCCGTGTCCAATGACTGCTGTAATACTGTCCGCGCCCGCTCTTCTGACCTGAGAGATGACGTGTGATACCATCGATCGCCCCATTACTTCGTGGAGCACCTTGGGTCTGTCTGATTTCATACGTGTCCCGGCACCTGCTGCCAGGATCACGGCTGTTTTCCCATCCATACAATAAAAACTCCCTGATCTATGGATTGTAATAATAATCAGTTAACGGTTACAGAATGTCCGCTGCTCCATCCGCACAGTCTGTGCTGTCCACCGGTTTCCGGGGAGCCGCGTACGGCAGTTGCCTGCCGCGTCTGTTTTCCGTTTGTCAATATTATAAAGGATTCTCTGCTCCATTTCTACGGAAAATATAGATTCCCCGCAAAGAAACGATTCCCGGGCAGCCTTCTCCGAAAACCGCGAATTTTCAGAATTCCTTTTGTTTACAAACACGCCCGTGTGGAGTATATTACTGTATTGGTATCAGAACAATAACTGTGATTTTTCTTAAGGAGCAGATCATGCTGGACATAACACAATATAAACACATACACTGCATCGGCATTGGAGGCATCGGCGTCAGCGCCATCGCGGAGATTCTCAACTCCCAGGGATATACGGTCTCCGGTTCCGATATGAAAAAATCAGATGTCACGGAACGCCTTCTTTATCAGGGCATCCGGGTTTATCAGGGACATGCCGCGGAAAACATCGAAGGAGCGGACCTGATTGTCTATTCCGCCGCAGTTTCTCCGGAAAATCCGGAAATCGTCGCCGCGAAAGAACAGAACATCCCGGTGGTCACCCGCGCGGAAGCCCTGGGCTCCCTCATGAGTGAATATGGTACCAGTATCGCGATTTCCGGGACACACGGCAAAACCACCACCACCTCGATGGTCTCCCTCATCCTGGAAAAAGCCGGTACCGACCCGACCATCCTGATCGGCGGCAATCTTTCGGAATTCCACGGCAACGCCAAGATCGGCCACAGCCGTTATTTCGTCACAGAAGCCTGTGAATATATGGACAGTTTCCTGAGCCTGCGTCCGAAAATCGAGATCATCCTCAACATCGATTCGGACCACCTGGATTATTTCAAGGATATCGACCACATCGTGCAGTCCTTCGACCAGTTTGCCCGTCTGGTGCCGGAGGGCGGCTATATCGTCGCCTACGACGCCAATCCGTTTGTCGCCAGTATCCTGCAGAAGCTGGACCAGGAGCGGATCATCACGTTCGGATTCAGCGCCGGCAGCACCTATTCCGCGGCGGATCTCCACTTTGATGAAAACGGTTATCCGGAGTTCGATGTCATGAAAGCCGGCAAAAAGCTGGCCCATCTGCATCTCAGCGTGCCGGGCGAGCACAACATCGCCAACGCGCTGGCGGCCTTCGCGACCTGCCACACACTGGACGTGGATCCGGCGGTCATCACTGAAGTCCTGGATCAGTTCCACGGCACCCAGAGACGTTTCGATGTCATCGGGACAACGGCAGACGGTGTCCGCCTGATCGACGACTACGCGCACCATCCGACCGAAATCAAAGCGACCCTGAAAGCCGCGCAGCAGATGCCGCATAACCGTCTCTGGTGTCTGTTCCAGCCGCACACTTACACACGTACCATGGCGCTGTTTGATGAATTCGCGGAATCCTTTGGAGACGCGGATGTCCTCTGCATGGCGGAAATTTTCGCGGCGCGCGAGAAAAACATTTACAAAATCAGTTCCCGCGAGCTGATCCGGAAAATCCGCAAAGAGCATCCGGACAAGCAGGCCTACTACTTCCATACGCTGGAAGACATCGCCCAGTTCGTCGCGGACAATGCCATGCCGGGCGACACGGTGATCACCATGGGAGCCGGGGACATTTACAAAATCGCGGACATGCTGATGAAGCAGCCGGAAGAATAAACCCGAAACTCACATAAAAAAGATCGTAAACCCATTCAAAGAAAGCCCCCGCGGCCTGATCTGGAAACTTTTTCCTTGACAGACCTCAGGGGCTGTTTTATTCTCAGATTACCTGCGATACAGGTCAGGAA
>CAMNJG010000007.1 GCA_946541285.1 uncultured Clostridia bacterium | reverse complement strand
TTTTCAAAACGTTGTGCGTTTTGAAAAGGCTGTCCCCAAAACTGTGATACTCTTAGAAGCAGCGTTTTCTCATATGGTTCTGGCCGACCAGTGAATTGTAACGATCCGCCGGAGTCGGTGAAGGAAAAAGGATGTCCGGTTTGACGCTTTCAGCGCTTTAGTGTATAATGATTAAACGCTGTAGTGTGAAAAAGAATCCTTGTTTTCTGATGACAGGAGTTCCTTTTTTCGTTTGTGCAGCGGTTTCTCTGCGCAGATTAAGCAAATGCGCGCGGAATGGTATGAAAAGGAAGGAGCCGGTAAGCATGGAGTTTGATACCAGATTGAAATCACCTGAAGCAGATGATCTGTTTGACGCAATTATGAAAATTGATAATCTTGAAGACTGTTACAGGTTTTTTGAAGATTTGTGTACTGTGAAGGAAATTCGTGCGATGGCTCAGCGATTCGCGGTTGCCAGGCTGCTGCTGCAGAAGAAGACTTACAGTGAGATCGAGGAGACGACAGGAGCGAGTACTGCCACGATCAGCAGAATCAACCGTACTCTTCAGTTCGGAGCGGACGGATATCAGCGTGTCCTTGAGAAAAAAAACGGGAAGGACTGACACCGGCGGCCTTCCGGATATTAAATGGAGCATCAGAACCGCCTGTTACAGGCGGTTTTTCTGCGTTTCCTTCGCGAACATTATATTGTTTCCATAGAAAAACCCCGCTGCAGATGCGGGGTGGAAGAAACAAAAATCAATATCAGAAATCGTCAAATGGATCTGAGTAATCTCCTGTTTCGGAAGTGGAAGGATCAATTTCCTTGAAATAAATTGAAAAATCGAAATCTTCTGGTCTGTGAGTGAGATCATTGTTGACACCGGCCCTGAGGCAGTCTGTTTTGCAGCCTCCCGGACAGGTTCGGCAGATTGCGCCCTGTGCGACGCCCCTGCGCCCGATACTGCCTTTTGTATGAACTATCCTTCCCATATGTTACTCCTTTTTTTTACAATTATGATTGAATATGGATTCTGTTTTTATTATCTCAGGAACTGTCTGAAAATAACCTGCGCAAATTCCTGAGGATATTTTTCGATTACGGCAGCCGCCTGCAGGCCGCTCATCCCTGCGGACAGTTCTGCCTGCAATGATTCTTATCCTGCTCCGCTTCGGAGAATCCGCTGTATGACACCTGCCATCCGTTCACTTGGTTCATCGGGCCAGGTGTTCAACGGATATCAGTACCTCCCGGAAATCCCTACAGAAAGTATATGCTGAATTGTCTGAAAAATCAACAATTGAAATATACGTCATATCAACAGCATGATTCTGCTTCAGACCGGAACAGAGCAGTGCGCGCACTGTCCATGCAGCTGGTCAGATGGAGATTCACAGGACAGACGCGGACAACCGGATTTCTTGCAGCAACGGTCGCTGTTTTTACAGATTTCATAATTACCGCCGCAGATATTGAGTGAACTGCCGTCTACCAGAAAATGCGCGATTTTGGATCTTGCTTCCGTATAAAGCCGCTGTACTGTCGTCCGCGCGACATGCATCTGGGACGCGCATTCCTGCTGTGTCAGTCCGCTGTAATCAATCAGTCTGACGGTTTCGAACTCCTCCAGGCTCAGGGTCACCGGATGATCCGGATGTCCGGGGTCCGAGGAGCTGTTGCGACTGAAAAAATTAACTGTGGAGGGCATCATGCAGATTCTTTTGTTTTTTTCTGGTCTCGCCATCTTTTTCACCATTACTGTATCTGTGTGTTGACTGTTTTGAACATATGTCTTTTATATAATAGCATGGGGATAAAAAAATGGAAAGGGTGATGCTGAAAAAAATATGTAAAACAACAGTTGCTGTTCAGTCTTCGACTAAATCATACGAGAATACAGTAAATTACATTTCAGTATTGACTTTACAGTTCCTGTGAGATATTCTTATGACAGGGAGGTGGTAAATAATGGATATCAAGCAGGTCAGTCTGAAGGATCCCGATAAGAAAAAACTGCGGTACATTCTGATTGCTGTGGTGCTGCTTGCTGCTCTCGTGGTATATGTTTCCGTCCGGGATGTATCTGTGGAAGGGGAACTGGTCAGGACGGAAACGTCTCAGGAATCAGCTCCGGCGGATGGATCCCGGGAGGGGAAAAGTGAAACCGCTTCTTCAGGGGACAGTGCCGGCAGCGCGGATTCTGCTGTGGAAGCCGTTCCGGAATATATTTATGTGGATGTCAGTGGTGCCGTGAATTCGCCGATGGTGGTCTGTATCCCATACGGATCCCGTGTGTTTGAAGCCATTGACGCGGCGGGAGGAAGAAATGAAGAAGCCTCTGTCAAAAATCTGAATCTGGCATCGGTATGCGAAGACGGACAGAAAATATACGTTCCAACCGCGGCAGAAGTCGAAGCCGCGGAAGCTTCCGGAACAGTATTCCAGGCACAGAATGGAGAAAGTGGGGAGACTGGCGGCATTCCGGCAGCATCCGGAGGTGCGGCGAAGGCAGAGAATCCGCAGAATTCCGGGAGAGTCAACCTGAATACAGCGGGCAGTGAGGAACTGCAGACGCTGCCGGGAGTCGGCCCGGCGATTGCCTCAAGAATCATTGATTATCGTAATACGAATGGAGCATTCCAGTCGGCAGAGGATATCAGGAGTGTCAGCGGGATCGGTGACAAAATATATGAAAAGCTGAAGGATCATATCTGTGTATAAAAAGTATTCCTGCCCGATGATGAGCGGGATCAGTTCCTCTGAAGGTATTGACATTTTACGTTAAAAATCAGATAATAAAATAGTTTGATAATCAATGTTTCATGAATTGCAGGAAAAAATTCCAGGGGTGAAGGAATACAATATGGAACTGGAAAATATATACGAACTGATGGATAAGTTTCGGAATTCAGGTCTTGCGAAGCTGGAACTGCGGCAGGCGGATCTTCTGATAAAAATGGAGATGCCCAAAAAGACAGAAACCGTTTCAGAAGGATCTCCTGTGGCACCAGTACATGCGGATCGTTCACAGGTACCTGTCTCTGCGGAAAAAACCGCGCCGCTTATGACGGAGAAAGACAGTTTTATCCGTTCCCCGATTGTCGGTACATTTTATGCCGCGCCGGAGGAAAGCGCTGAACCTTATGTAAAGGCAGGAGAGAAAGTAAGAAAAGGGGCGGTGGTCTGCATCGTGGAAGCGATGAAAATGATGAATGAAATCAAAGCCCCGTGTGACTGTGTGATTGAAGAGGTCTGTGCAGCGAATGCCACTCCGGTGGGTTTCGAGGATCCTCTGTTCAGAATCAGGGAGCTGTAAATTCGATGTTTAAGAGAATCCTGATCGCCAATCGGGGAGAAATCGCGATCCGTGTCATCAGAACATGCCAGGAGATGGGCATTGAAACAATTGCCGTATATTCCACTGCGGATGAAGATTCGCTGCACCGGAAACTGGCGACGCACGCGGTCTGCATCGGCGGACCGGGGCCGGAGGAAAGCTATCTCAATATGACTGCCCTGGTTTCCGCAGGACTTGCGTATCGTTGTGACGCGGTCCATCCGGGATATGGATTTCTCAGTGAAAATCCGGATTTTGCCCGTATGTGCGAAGAAAACGGTATGATCTTTATCGGACCGGACAGTGGGACGATCCGTACATTTGGAGATAAGTCCAGTGCCAGGAAAATCATGACGGCCGCGGGAATCCCGGTGACACCGGGGTCGGATGGCATCGTCGCTTCTGTTGAGGAAGGGATGAGAATCGCGCGGGAAATCGGCTATCCGGTACTGATCAAAGCCAGTGCCGGAGGCGGTGGCCGCGGGATGCGCCGGGTTAACCAGGCTGATGACTTTGTGAAAAAATATGAAGAAGCACGGGCGGAAGCCAATGCCTGCTTTGGCAGCACGGATCTGTATATTGAAAAGCTGATTGAGCATCCAAAGCATATCGAGTTTCAGATACTGGCGGATCAGTTCGGTCATGTCGTGCACCTTGGTGATCGTGACTGCTCCATCCAGCGGAAAAATCAGAAAATGATCGAAGAAACACCGTCACGTTTCCTGTCTGATACGGTCCGCGGCAAAATGGGGGAAATGGCTGTTGCCTGCGCGAGAGCGGCTCATTATACCAATGCCGGCACCGTGGAATTCCTTTATACGGAAGAGGGAAATTTCTATTTTATGGAGATGAATACCCGGATTCAGGTGGAACACGCGATTACGGAAATGGTGACCGGTGTGGATCTGGTGCGTGAGCAGATACGGATTGCCAGTGGACTGCCGCTGGATATCACACAGAAGGATATCCAGTTCAGCGGACACGCGATCGAATGCCGGATTAATGCGGAAAATCCGGACGAGGGATTCATCCCGTGCCCGGGGAAAGTGGAATTCCTGCATCTTCCGGGAGGCAAGGGAGTCCGTGTGGATACAGCTCTGTACAGTGGCTGTACAGTAAGTCCGTATTATGATTCCATGATCGCGAAAGTGGTTGCCTATGGCAAGACCCGGCTTGAAGCCCTCCGGATCATGAGACGGGCACTGGAGGAAATGATCATCGACGGGATCCGGACCAATACGATTTTTATGTGTCTGATTCTGTATGATACGGATTTTACAAGGGGTCGGTATGACACATCGTTCCTGGAAGAGAAGCTCAGCAGGTTTGTCAACTGGGATAAAATATTTGATGAGATAGGATAAAGAGCGTTATTGAATGGATACGTTTGAAATAAAGAAGCATAAAATATGGATCATGAAATCCCTCAGGAAAGGTCTGGGACTCGGCAGGCCGGATCATGGCCAGGAACGGAACATGTTTGAAAAATGTCCTTCCTGCAATACGGTTTTTTCCAGGAAAGAACTGGAGGACAGCCATCATGTCTGCCCTTCCTGTGGTTACCATTTCCGGATGGGCGCCCATGACCGGATCCGTCTGATCTGCGATCCGGGCTCTTTTGAAGAAATGGCAGCAGGGATGACTTCGGCCAATGTCCTCGATTTTCCGGATTACAGACAGGTGCTGAAAGAAGCGAAGCAGGTGAGCGGACTGAATGAAGCGTATGTTTTCGGACGTTGTACTGTCCGCTCTTATGCAGCGGTCACAGGGGTACTGGACAGCAGTTTTATCATGGGCAGTATGGGAGCTACCGTCGGTGAAAAGATCACACTGAGTATTGAGTACGCGCAGCAGCATCAGCTGCCACTGATCATTTTTTCAGCCAGTGGAGGAGCGCGGATGCAGGAAGGAACGGTCAGTCTGATGCAGATGGCCAAGACTTCCGCGGCAATGAGAAGATTCAGCCATCAGGGTGGTCTGTTTGTTTCCTGCCTGACAAACCCGACGACCGGCGGTGTGCTGGCAAGTTACGCCTCTCTTGGAGATATTATTCTCGCGGAGCCGGGAGCGCTGATCGGTTTTGCCGGGCCCCGGGTCATTGAGCAGACGATCGGTCAGAAGCTTCCGGAAGGCTTTCAGACCAGTGAATATCTGCTGGAGCATGGTTTTCTTGACCGGATTGTGGAAAGATCGGAGCTGCGTGACATCATTGGTCAGATCCTGAAGCTCCATGAAAGGAGAAGATCAGCGTCATGGAATCTCTGACAGCATATGACCGGCTGGGGCTGGCCAGACGTATGGACCGTCCGAGAACGATGGATTTCATCCGCCGGATGTTTACCGATTTTATAGAATTCAGAGGAGACCGGTGTTATGGGGATGATCATGCCGTCGTAGGCGGTGTCGCGCTTTACCGGGGATTACCGGTTACAATACTGGGACACCGTAAAGGCAGTAATGTGGAGGACAATATCCTCTGCAACTTCGGAATGCCCCATCCGGAAGGATACCGCAAATCCCAGCGTCTGGCAAAACAGGCGGAGAAATTCGGCCGTCCGGTGATCTGTTTTATTGATACGCCAGGAGCGTATCCCGGGACCGGGGCGGAAGCCAGGGGGCAGGGACAGGCTATCGCGGACAACATTGCGCTGTTCAGTGAGCTGAAGGTTCCTGTTATTTCCGTTGTCATCGGAGAAGGAGGCAGTGGAGGCGCGCTCGCTTTTGGTGTCGCGGACCGTGTTCTGATGATGGAAAACGCGGTATACGAAATCCTTTCCCCGGAGGGATTCGCGTCGATCCTGTGGAGGGATTCCTCCCTGGCGGACCGGGCCTGCCGGCTGATGAAGCCGACAGCGCAGGATCTTCTGGAGCTGGGAATCATCGACGCGCTCATACCGGAACCGGAAGGTGGCGCCCATATGGATCCTGACGCGGCGATCGACAGCGTGGACCGGCAGGTGCAGCGTTCTCTTTCCGTCCTGATGAAACAGGATCTTTTGACGCTGGTCCGGAACCGCGACCGGAAATACCGGAATATGGGAAGCCGGAAAACACTTTCGCAGAAAACAAAAGAATAATTATTTGATGAAGGAGCAGGTATGGCCTCATTTGACCAGAAAAAAACAGACCGGATTAATGAACTTGCGCGTCTTTCCAAAACCAGGGAGCTGACTGCGGAAGAAAAAGCAGAGCAGGCAGAACTGAGAAGACAGTTTCTGGAAAATTTCCGGAAAGGGTTTGAAAGCAGACTGCAGAATATTGAAATTCTTGAAAAGGACGGCTCTGTGACGAAACTGAAAAAAAAGAAGAAAAAACTGAACTGACAGTATACAGCATCGCCAGGCGCCTGCTTTCCGGGCGCCGATGAGGCGGTGCTGTTTCCTTTCCGCGCGGGAGGAATTCTCCGTTTATGAAACGGGAAAAAATGGTATAAAAATGATATGATTTTGAAGAACCATCGTGCTGACAGAAGGAGGAAACATGTCGGGCCAGCTGACGCCAATGATGCGGCATTATCTTGATACAAAGGAAAAATACAGTGACTGTGTACTGTTCTACAGGCTGGGCGATTTTTATGAAATGTTTTTCGAGGACGCGGTGACGGTTTCACGGGAGCTGCAGCTGACCCTGACCGGAAAAGCCTGCGGACTGGAAGAACGCGCTCCCATGTGTGGAGTTCCGCACCATGCCGCGGAGCATTATATCAGGCGTCTGGTGGAAAAAGGCTATAAAGTGGCGATCTGTGAACAGCTGGAGGATCCTGCGAAAGCAAAAGGCATCGTAAAGCGTGATGTGGTCCGTATTGTGACGCCGGGAACGCTCACAGACAGTTCCATGCTGTCAGCGGATGTCAATAACTATCTGGCTTCTATCCATATGGGAAAAGAGGAAGCCGGTCTGGCCTACTGTGATATATCAACCGGGGAACTGGCGGTTTCTTCTTTTACTGTAAAAGACGGGTTCCGTGAACTGCTGGACGAACTGATCCGCCTGGATGTCCGTGAAGCGCTGGTCAATCCTCAGGACGCGGAAAAATTTACCGCGGAACTGAGGGAACAGTCCGAAGCCTGTGTAACAGAGCTCCCGGAGAATTACTTCGCGGCAGACCATGCAAACCGGGTGATCTGCCGTCATTTCCACGTCAGATCCGTGACGGGACTGGGCATTGACGAAGGCAGCAGTGTGGAGCGTGCCCTGGGAGCATTGTTTTCCTATCTTCTGGAGACCCAGAAAGCCGGGAGCAGCCAGCTGACCAGTGTCAGGATCGAGGATCACCGTGGCCACTGCGTCCTGGACCAGACGGCGATCCGGAACCTGGAACTCATGGAAACGATTACGGACCAGAAAAAGGAAGGTTCCCTGGTCAGTGTGCTGGACTGTACACGGACAGCCATGGGCTCCAGGCTGCTCAAGAAATGGATCCGGGAGGTCCTGTCAGATTCCGTTGAAATCAATGAGCGTCTGGACGCGGTCTCTGTTCTTGCGGAAGATTTTCTTCTGAGGAACAACCTCCGGGACTGTCTGAAAAATGTATATGACCTGGAGCGTCTCAGCGGACGTCTCGCGCAGGGAGGCGCCAATGCCAGGGATATGATCGCGCTGCGGAATTCGCTCCGGCTGCTGCCGGAAATCCGGACAGAACTTTCCGACAGTCCTGCCGCGCTGCTGAAAAAAGCATCGGAAAAGATTGATTCACTGGACAGAGTCTGTGATGAGATTACTGCGGCGATTGTTGAGGAGCCTCCTGTACAGATTAAGGAGGGCGGCCTGATCCGTGAAGGCTATTCGGAACAGCTGGACCGGCTTAAGGCAGACGCGAAGGACAGCCTGGAGTGGATCGCGGGACTGGAGGGCCGTGAAAGGGAGCGTACCGGGATAAAGAAACTGAAACTCGGCTATAATAAAGTTTTTGGCTATTATCTGGATGTTCCCAAATCCTTTAAAGGAGAAATCCCCGAAGATTATATCCGGAAGCAGACGCTGGTGAATTCAGAGCGCTATGTGACCAATGAGCTGAAGCAGATGGAAACCATTGTCCTCAACGCGGAAGCGAACATTCATGAAATGGAGTATCAGGTTTTTTCCGGTCTCCGTGAGCGCGTGGCGGAGTATGTACCACAGATGCAGCAGACCGCCGGGGCGGTCGCCCTGGTTGATGTCCTGGCGTGCCTGGCGCAGACGGCAGAGGAAAATGCTTATGTGCGGCCGGTGGTTGACAATGGGGATGTGATCGAAATTACGGGCGGCCGTCATCCGGTGATCGAACGGAAAATGGACGGAGAACCGTTTGTTTCCAATGATGTGTACATGGACAGAAAAAACAGTTCCATGCTGCTCATCACCGGACCGAATATGTCCGGAAAATCCACCTATATGAGACAGACGGCACTCATCGTCCTGATGGCGCAGATCGGTTCCTTTGTTCCGGCGGACGCGGCGCGGATCGGTACAGTAGACCGCATTTTCACGCGGATCGGGGCATCCGATAACATCGCCAGGGGGCAGAGTACCTTTTATGTGGAGATGAGTGAACTGGCATACATCCTGAATACGGCGACGCCACGCAGTCTGATCATTCTGGATGAGATCGGAAGAGGAACCAGTACCTACGACGGATTATCCATCGCCTGGGCCGCGGTAGACTTTCTATGCAGGAAAGACAGGCGGGTCAGAACGATGTTTGCCACGCATTATCATGAGCTTACCGAGCTGGGAGACCAGGTACAGGAGATCCGGAACCTGAATGTGGCTGTCAGCGAAGCCGACGGGGAAGTGGTCTTCCTTCATAAAATCGAGGAAGGCGGAGCCAGCCGGAGTTACGGAATCCATGTCGCGAAGATTGCCGGTGTCCCGGATGAAGTCCTGAGAGACGCATCCCGGAAACTGGCGGAACTGGAAGAAAAGCATCCACAGGTACAGACACTGCTGTATCCGGATGTTTCTTATGCAGAACATGAGAGCAGCAGGGAAGAGGCCGGAGCTGCGGAAGAAACCGAGCAGATTTCCTTCCTGCAGTTCAGTAATCATCCGGTAGTGGAGAGAATCCGGTCCCTGGATCTGATGAATCTGACTCCCTCCGGGGCGATCGCGATACTGGAGGAAATGAAAGAAGCCGTAAAGGATCTGGACAGGGAGTAAATCAATGGCAGGAATGATCAGACATATTGTACAGCTGCCGCGTCAGATCGCGGACCGGATCGCGGCCGGAGAGGTGATCGACCGTCCGGTTTCGATTGTAAAAGAACTGGTGGAAAATTCCATTGACGCCGGTTCGACTTCCATTGTGGTGGAGATCCGTAAAGGCGGAAAATCCTATATCCGTGTAACCGACAATGGCTCCGGGATCCCTTCGGCTGACACGGAAATCGCGTTTCAGCGGCATGCCACCAGTAAAATCAGGGAAATCCCGGATCTTGACGCGATCGGGACACTGGGTTTCCGGGGTGAAGCGCTGGCCAGTATCGCGGCGGTTTCCAGGACCGAACTGATCACCAAAACCGAAGAAGAACGGACCGGCTCCTGTCTTCTCATGGAAGGAGGTATCGTCGCGGATCGTACGGAAAAAGGATGCCCGGTGGGAACAACCATCATTGTCCGGGATCTGTTTTATAATACGCCGGCCCGGCTGAAATTTCTGAAAAGTGACAGCGCGGAAGGAGCGCTGATCATCGATTTTGTTTCCAAAATCGCGCTGGCGTACCCGGAGATCCGGGTGCGGATGATCAACAACAGCAACACGCTGTTTACGACGCCGGGACGGGGAGAGCGTCTTTCGGCGATCGCGACGGTTTACGATCCCCATCTGGCGAAGAACCTGATCCGTGTGCAGGCATCCGCGGAGGAGAAAGGAATGCGCCTGGAAGCCTACCTTTCCTCACCGGATGTGAACAGGAAAAACCGCAGGAGCCAGATTTTCTTTGTAAACGGACGGTATATCCACAGTCGTCTGCTTGAAGAATGTGTCAGTGAGGCGTATCAGTTCCGTCTCTTCGAAGGACGCTATCCGGTGGCATTTCTGTTTCTGAACGTAGAGCCTTCTTTTACGGATGTCAACGTCCATCCCAATAAAAAGGAGATCCGGTTTGATGATGACGAAGCCGTCCGGAAGTTTGTGACTGCCGCGATGAAAGAATCCCTGATGGAACCGGGAGCCGTGCCGGAGGTCCGGGTTCCCGCGGACCGGGAGCATGTGCCGCAGGCCGATGCTCCCACGCAGGAAACCGTGCCACAGCAGAATCCCGGAAAGCCGGAGCAGATGGATATCCACGCGATGCTGAAGGCGAAGCGGGCCGAAGAAGAAAAAGCCGCGTACCGGAAAAACGGCAGTGCTCCTGCGTCTGTCAGCGGGGAAGAAATCAGGGAGACGGAAGATTCTGAAAAAATCCAGGAACAGACCACCCTGCGTCCGGAATCCTTTTCCGCTGATACAGCGGAAAAGGAAGAGGAGACGATTCGACGGGACAGGGATGTTCCGGAACATACAGGGAACGGCAGCCGGATCACCGAAAATTACTTCCAGGAAGAAAAAGACAGGCCGGAGCATGTGCCGTTTGATGTCGCGTCGATCCGTCCGGTCGGGATTATTTTTGATGAATATATCCTGGGTACGGATACGGATACGCTGTATCTGATCGATCAGCACGCGGCGCATGAACGGGTCTTTTACGAGCGCTTAACCAGCAGTTTCTATCGTCAGGAAAAAGCAGGACAGATCCTTGCTGTGCCACTGACCATCCAGACCAGTTTCGCGGCAGGAAACCTTTCGGAAACCTGGATGGATTTTCTGGACAGGATCGGGTTTTCCATTGAGGAATTTGGACAGAGGACGTATCTGGTGAGGGCGGTCCCTTCTTACATGGATCTGGAGGAAGCAGAATCGTTTCTCCGTGATTTTACGGAAGAAACCAGTGCTGCCGGCAGTTTTTCGGATTCCCGGCAGAGGGAGAGGATCGTAACCCGTTCCTGTAAATCCGCTGTGAAAGCCAATGACCGTCTCTCTCCGGAAGAGATCCGCAGCCTGCTCCGGGACCTGGCGGAATGCAGGAATCCGTTTTCCTGCCCTCACGGCCGCCCGACCATTATCCGGATGAAGCACAGTGAAATCGACCGGATGTTTAAGAGATGATGGGTTATTATATATGGAAAGAAAAAAGAAAGTGCTGATCATTGCCGGACCGACGGCTTCCGGCAAAACCAGCTGCGCGGTGGAACTGGCCGTCCGCCTGGACGGTGAAATCGTTTCAGCGGATTCCATGCAGCTGTACAAATATATGGATATCGGCAGCGCGAAGCCTACACAGGAAGAACAGGCCCGGGCCGTTCATCATCTGGTGGACGAAATTGATCCCCGGCAGCCCTTCTCCGTGGCACAGTATCGTCAGATGGCAGGCAGCCGGATCGACGGTATCCGTGAACGCGGAAAAGTCCCTGTTGTCGCGGGTGGCACCGGTCTGTATATCCATTCCATTGTCAGCAATATGGATTTTTCCGGCAGGCAGCCGGATCCTGCCCGGCGCGAAGAACTTCATCGCCTGGCAGCGGAAAACGGGCCGGAGAGTTTACATGCCCTGCTGGAAACACTGGATCCGGAAGCGGCAGCGCGGATTCATCCGCATAATCTGAAAAAAATGATCCGTGCCATCGAAGCAGCGGAAAAGGGCGAAAAGATCCCTTCTTTTGATCACGCGGAGGAAGGGAGCAGTGAATACGATTGTCTGATGTTCTGTCTGACGATGGATCGTCAGAAGCTGTATGAACGGATTGACCGCCGTGTGGACGAAATGGTGGAGCAGGGGCTGTTCCAGGAAGTACGCGGGCTGATGGACCGGGGACTCCGGACAGAGGACATCTCCATGAAAGGGATCGGATACAAGGAGATCATTGCCTGCCTGGAAGGGCAGTATGACCGGGAGGAAGCGATCCGTCTCGTGAAACGGAACACTCGCCGGTACGCGAAACGGCAGCTGACCTGGTTCCGGCGCTATCAGAAGGGAATCTGGATGGATGTGACAGACGGAACCGGTGAGGCGATCGACAGGATGACAGAGCTGGCCCGCGGATTTCTCCGGGAGTGATCCGCGGCGGCAGACAGAACTGCTGATCGCGGACGGTAATCAGAGTTTTCGGAAAGGGCAGGGACTCAGGATGAGTGAAAATATAAAGACGGTGCCGGAAAATACCGGGGCCAGAAAAAAAACAGGAAAAAAAGTCCACATCAACAACCGGACCGACAAGCCGGACAATATCGTGGAACAGGAATACATGATCAACCGGGACTGCGCGGAGATTGAAAGAGAACTGCCGTCATTTCTGAGCGGTTTCTTTTCCTATATGAAATCCGCCCTGCTCCCGATGTCCCGCCGGGAATATCTGAGGGATATCCGGTTTTTCCTGAAATACCTGACTGCGGAGACAAATCTGACGAAGGCCGGCGAACCCGCGGATATCACAGTGCAGGAATTCCGTACGATCCGGGGAGAAGATGTCAATCATTTCCTTGATTACTGCAGGAATTACAGTGTGGAGAGAGACGGTGTCATTCAGGTATATACGGACAGCAATAAAACACGGGCCAGGAAAAAATCAGCGCTTTCGGTCCTGTTTAAGAACCTTTACCGGGAGGGGGTGGTACCGGAGGATATCACCGGAAAATTTTACCCGATCCGGGTACAGAATCCCGGGGAACATGAAATTAAGGCTCTCCAGGATGATGAAGTGATGATTATGCTGGACGCGGTGTCTTCCGGCAGCCATCTGACTCCGAAGGAATATCAGTACTGGAAAAAAACCCGCAGAAGAGACAAAGCCATCCTGATCCTGTTCCTGACGTATGGCCTGAGACTGTCTGAACTTCAGCAGCTGAATGTATCCTCGTTTAATTTCAGCCGGGGAGAATTCAAAATCTACCGCAAGCGGAACAAAGAATCCCTGATGCCGCTGAATAACCGGACTGTAACGAAAGCCCTTCATGAGTATATTGATGAGGAGCGTCCTTCCGCGGAACAGATCCAGGAAGGAGATGAGGACGCGCTCTTCCTGTCCCTTCAGGGGCGGCGTATGACACAGCGTCAGATCCGGAATCTGGTCAAGAAGTATACCTCCATCGCGCTGAAAACTTCCCGTGACGCCGGATACAGTCCTCATAAGCTCAGGGCGACAGCGGCGAGTTCACTGATCGGGCGGGGCAACTCCATCTTTGATGTGCAGGAACTGCTGGATCATGAGCATGTCACAACGACGCAGCTGTACGCCCGGCACAGGCTGAATGCCAAACGCGACCTGGTCGCCGCTTTTGAGTGGGATGACGAATTTGACCGGCCGGGACAGAAATAATGATATCTGCGTTTCCTGAGACAGGAAGTTGAAAACGGAAAGGAAAAAGATCGGAATGAAGTCAGGCAGTTATAATCTGCTGACCGGAGAACTGGGAATTTCTCCGGCAGTGCTGGATAAGGTTCTCGAAGCGGAGGCGGAAATCGAAGACCGTTTCCGGGAACTGGATGATATCAAAACCTACAATCAGTATAAGGTACTGGATGTATTCCGCAAATGCCGGATCAGCGATGTCCATTTCGGATGGAATACCGGATATGGCTATGATGACGCCGGCAGGGAGGCGCTGGAAAAGGTCTACGCCGGTGTTTTCCATACGGAGGACGCGCTGGTCCGTCCTCTGATTGTGAACGGGACGCATGCCCTGACGCTGACCCTGACCGGGATCCTCCGTCCGGGAGACGAACTGGTGTACTGTACCGGTGGCCCGTATGACACACTGGAGGAAGTCATCGGGATCAGAGGGGAGAACCGGGGATCCCTGAAGGATTTCGGGATCACCTACCGCCAGGTGGAACTGCTTCCGGACGGAAGCATCGACCTGGAGGGCTGTAAAGCGGTCATCAATGAACATACCCGTATGATGTGTGTCCAGCGCGCCACAGGCTATGCCTGGAGAAAAGCGATCCGGACGGAAGAAATCCGGAAATGGGCGGAAACGGTCAAAGCGGTAAACCCGGAGATCATCACCATGGCAGATAACTGTTATGGTGAGTTTCTGGATACTGTTGAGCCGACCGATGTGGGCGTGGATGTCATGGCCGGATCACTGATCAAAAATCCGGGCGGCGGCCTGGCGCTGGCCGGAGGATACATTGCCGGCCGTCATGATCTGATCGAGGATATTTCCTACAGGATGACTTCACCGGGCATTGGCAGAGAATGTGGTCTGACCTTCGGGCAGTCCCGGAGCATGTTCCAGGGATTTTTCATGGCACCTTCTGTTGTCAATGGAGCTGTCAAAGGCGCCATGCTCTGTGCCAGGGTATTTGAAAAACTGGGTTATGAGGTCTGTCCCGCGTCGGATGAAGCACGCAGCGATATCATAGAGGCGGTGAAGCTCCGTTCGCCGGAAGCCATGGAAGCTTTCTGCAGGGGGATCCAGAGCGCGGCGCCGGTTGATTCCTTTGTGACGCCGCTTCCATGGGATATGCCTGGTTATGAGGACCAGGTGATCATGGCAGCCGGTGCTTTCGTCCAGGGATCTTCGATCGAACTGTCCGCGGACGGCCCTCTCCGGGATCCGTATATTGTCTATTTTCAGGGGGGACTGACGTATGAACATTCCAAGTACGGTGTCATCAAAGCGGTACAGTCTCTCTGTGACGCGGGACTGCTGAGACTGTAACAGCGTTACAGTTCCGCGTTCAGCCACTGAAAAAACTGCCGGGAATCGAGACCTGCGTTGCTCCGCTCACTATTCTGAGAGGCTGGAATCGTCTGCTCCGTATCGGATTGTCAGAGATACTGGCAGACCACTGAATTGTAACATAACAGCAACAAATCGTATAAGACCCTCAGTTCCCGATTGACAAGCATCACGGTACTGCAATAAAATGAACAGTAGAGCAACCGTAGGTCATCTGAGGGACGTTCTCCGTTCCCGAACAGAGGAGGAGTATCATATGCGTAAGATCAGCGATACCGCGTTTATCGCGGACGGAGCGAAACTGATCGGTAATGTTATTGTCGGAGAAAACGTGAGTATCTGGTACAACTGTGTCATCCGTGCCGATGGTACAACCGTCACTATTGGGGACAATTCCAATATCCAGGATTGCTGTGTTGTCCATGTGAACGAAAATTATCCATGCGTACTGGGCAGAAATGTCAGTGTCGGCCATGGAGCGATCCTGCACAGTGCTGTCATTGAAGACAATGTACTGGTAGGGATGGGAGCGATCCTGATGGATAACTGCCATATCGGGGCGAATTCTGTGATTGCGGCCGGTACAGTCATTCCTGCCGGAAAGGTCATCCCGCCGCGCTCTCTGGTCATCGGGTCACCGGGAAAAGTGAAACGCGAGTTGTCAGATGATGAGATCCAGGCCATGATTCTGGACAATGTTGATTATTACAAAGCGTTCAGAATTATGAATGAGGAAGACCGCTTTGATGAAAATGTCCTCGACATCCTGGAGGAATGCAGAGGAAGCTGGAAAGAATAAAGTAAGGAGTAAAGCATTATGAAAGAACTGGAACTGAAGTATGGATGCAACCCGAATCAGAAACCCGCAAAGGTGTCGATGAAAGAGGGAGAACTGCCGTTTGAAGTGCTGAATGGCCGTCCGGGGTATATCAACCTGATGGACGCGTTCAACAGCTGGCAGCTCGTAAAAGAGCTGAAGGCAGCCACCGGGCTTCCGGCAGCAGCGTCCTTCAAACATGTGAGTCCGGCAGGCGCGGCTGTTTCCGTACCGCTGGATGATACACTGAAGCAGATTTATTTCGTAGAAGGTGTGGAACTGACTCCGATGTCCACAGCTTATATCAGAGCCAGAGGGGCAGACCGGATGTCTTCCTACGGAGACTTCGCGGCGCTTTCTGATGAATGTGACGCGGCGACGGCAGCGTACCTGAAGAGAGAGGTTTCCGACGGTGTCATCGCGCCTTCCTATACTGAGGAAGCTCTGGAAATTCTCAAAACCAAGAAAAAGGGCAATTACCTGGTCATGAAAGTGGATCCGGATTATGAGCCTCCTGCGCAGGAAACCAGAGAAATTTTCGGAATCACTTTCGAGCAGGGTCACAATAACGCGGCGATTAACGAGGAATTGCTGAGCAATATCCCGACAGCCAACAAGGACCTGCCGGACGCGGCTAAGAGGGATCTGCTGGTTTCCCTGATTACCCTGAAGTATACCCAGTCCAATTCCGTATGCTACGTAAAGGACGGACAGGCAATCGGAATCGGCGCCGGACAGCAGTCCCGTATTCACTGTACCCGTCTCGCGGGCAACAAGGCGGATATCTGGTGGCTGCGTCAGAACCCGAAAGTACTGGCGCTTCCATTCAAAGAAGACATCCGCAGACCGGACAGGGATAACGCGATCGATGTCTATATCTCCGACGAATGCGATGACGTCCTCCGTGACGGTGAATGGCAGAGAGTGTTCACGGAACAGCCGGAACCTCTGACAGCAGAAGAAAAGAAAGCGTGGATCGCCCAGATGAAAGGCGTTTCCCTCGGTTCCGACGCGTTCTTCCCGTTTGGTGACAACATTGAGAGAGCGCACAAGAGCGGTGTGGAATATGTGGCAGAAGCCGGTGGTTCCATCCGTGACGATAATGTCATCGAAACCTGTGACAAGTACAATATCGTGATGTCCTTCACAGGTCTGAGACTGTTCCATCATTAAAACATACAGGTTTTCTGTCGGAAAACCGTCCTGGATTCTCAGGAATCCCGTAAAAACAGCCGGGCTGCATGGAAACTTCCATGCAGCCCGTTTTTTGATGCGTGCTCATTAACCGAATTTCCCTGATATTTGAACACAGGGAGACTTAATGAGCAGACACTTTTACAGATTTCAGCCAAACAGCCCTTTGCAGAATTCGATGATTTTTTTCAGGAAACTGGAGATGCTGTTGATGATTGTATCCTTATCATAGGCACTCATATCAATTCCCAGGTTCTGCAGGCGGTTGTAAATATTCATCGCCTGTCTCTGCAGCTGATCCGCGTTGAGGTCCAGCTTCGAGATTTTCTTCATCAGATCCAGGATCATCTGGACTTCCGAATCGCTCAGGGTGATGCCCAGTTCCTGTGAACCATCCTGGATCGCCCGCCGGATATCCTCCTCGCTGGACAGGTTTTCGGAAGCGACCTTCTGCTTGACGAGGGCGACCAGGTTTTCCGCGTCCTCGCTGCTGCCCAGCTGATTGGCCAGGTCGCCGGTCGTGACCAGTTCGTTGACCGCGGCATCCTGCTGCGCGTCCGTCAGTTCGTCTCCTGTCAGGTCCTGATAGGCTTTCATGGCGCCCACCAGCCCGGCCGTTCCGGAGATGCTGGTCGGCCCGGCAACGGTAACATTCGCGTTTTCGACTCCGGCTGTGATCAGCGCGTTCTGATACATTCCTTCCGTACAGTAGGAGATGTTATGGGTCTTTACGCTGATTCCGCCGGATTTTGTTTTTTCTACTTTGGTACAGGACAGTGCCCTGGAGCCGATCACGCTTGCCGGCAGGTACTGTCCGAGCGTCTCTTTTTCCATCTGGTTGGTGATGGTGGTCACCTCGATGTTTTTCAGATCGTCTTCGGTCAGGTTCATCAGCTGCAGTACCGTCGCGCGCTGTGATTGCGTCAGATCCGCCCCCAGTGATACGTAGATATCTGTGGAATCCGCGAAAACCGGGATGGCTGCGGTGATGGTCATGACGGCAAGCAGTGCGGTACAGACCAGGCGTTTCGCTGTCTTTGTCTCAGTGGATTTCCGGAAGAGTGATAATTTCGGAAATAAATCTTTTTTTACGTTTTTCATGATAAATGAACCTCCTTTCAAACTGTCCTGAACAGTGTCATTTTATCTCTATGATCTTAAGTCCGTGTCCCGTATCCGTCAAGTGAAAATCCTGTGGAGTTTTTCAGCTGAACAGCGGAATTGTCTGTGGATCAGTTCTGAAAAAGAAACCGATTCCTGATGGAATATGTTGGTTCTGGTTTGGATTTGATCGAAA